>CBDVDF010000093.1:0-6537 GCA_965372675.1 uncultured Desulfobacterales bacterium | reverse complement strand
AGGTGGAGAAGGCCAAGGAAACCACAACGGAAGCCGAACCCCAGGGCCGCCGAGGTGTCTTTCTGGAAGGTCAGGGCGGCGTCGTTGAGCTTCAGCTTTTCAAGGGCGACGGCAAGATCCTCGTAATCATCTGTGGAGATCGGGTATAGCGAGGAGTAGACCACCTGCTGAATCTCCTTGAAACCCTCCAGGGCCTTGGCACACGGGTTGTCTTTAAGGGTTATGGTGTCGCCGGGCTTGGTGTCATTGACGGTCTTGACCCCGGCCAGAATATAGCCAACCTGGCCGGCTTTCAGTTCTTTCTGGGCAGTCCTCTTCAGGTGAAACAGCCCGACTTCTTCAACTTTGTAGGTGGCACCGTTTGACATGAAGACAATGGTATCACCCGCTTTTACTTTGCCCTCGAAGATCCGGCAGGAGATTATGGTGCCGCGGTAAGGGTCGTAGTTGGCATCAAAGATCAGGGCCTCAAGGGGCTTGTTCTCATCCCCCTCTGGCGGTGGCAAAAACTTGACGATCGCCTCAAGGATCTCCGGCACGCCTTCACCGGTCTTGGCCGAGCATTTCTGGACATTGTCGATCTCCAGGCCCAGATCGTCGCCGATCTGGATGATTGCCGCGTCCGGATCGGCGGCCGGCAGGTCGATCTTGTTAACAACCGGGATGATCTCAAGGTCGTTTTCCAGAGCCAGGTACAGGTTTGCCAGGGTCTGGGCCTCGACCCCCTGGGCGGCATCGATCAGCAGCAGGGCTCCCTCGCAGGAGGCCAGAGCTCTGGAGACTTCATAGCTGAAGTCGACATGGCCGGGAGTGTCCACCAGGTTGAGAAAGTATTTCTTGCCATCTTTGGCCGTGTAAGGCAGACAGATGGTCTGGCTCTTGATCGTGATGCCTCGCTCTCTTTCAATATCCATGCTGTCCAACAGCTGGTTCTTGAACTCACGGTCGCTGACCATATCGCAAAGCTGGATCATCCGGTCGGCCAGGGTGGACTTGCCATGATCGATATGGGCTATAATGCTGAAATTCCTAATATTTTCCATTGGTTACCGTGGTTGTTGTCTGGTAGTATATAATCATACACCATTAAGAGAGTGGCAGATGCCGGCAGGTCGTTGCGGTTTTTCCCGGCCAACTCTTTTATCATAAAACCGCTCGGTTGGGAATAACTTTTGGAATGTCCGGAGTTTTTGCCGGGTTTTCATTTTCAAAAAGATTTATGCTCTTTGGTAAATCTGCTAGAATATTTTATTATGGATCTGTCAAAATGAGGCAACACTATTTTAGTATATGAAACTTTCTAGATTGCTAGCACCATTATTGCTGGTGGTTTTCTTCGCCGGGGTTATCCAGGCCGGTGAGCCGGTATCCTTCAGCTGGGCCTTTTTTCTGAAAGACAGCTCCGGCCGGTTGCAATCCTTGTCTTTTGAGGATTCCGAACCGGTTGAGGGCGGGGATCTGCTGAGGATATATTTGGAATTACACCAGAGATCCCATGTCTACCTGTACCTTTTTGATGCCCGTCAGGACCTTTATCTGGTTTTCCCGCCCGGTCCGGGATTTTATAGTGGTGACTTTCCGGCCTGGCATAAATCCTACATCCCGTCAGGCCGTGGTTGGTTCACCCTCGATGAGACGAAAGGCGTAGAGCGCTTCTATCTGCTGGCTTCCAATCACAGGTTAGTTGAGCTTGAAGAGATGACTTCCCGTTTTCTGGACAATGGCAATGATGAACTCAAAGGACAGCTCCTGACCTTGATCGAAAAAAAGGTGAAAGATCTTTCAATGGTTTCTGCAGTTGAGATCGACCGGATCCCGGTCCTGCACAGCCAAAACCTGAGTGGTAAGATCTCACCCCCGGAAGCGGTTGCGCAGAGGATCTCGGCGACCGGCAATTATGGGATGATCCTGGAGCTGGTCAATCGCTGAGCACAGTTGGCCCGGGATTCTCTGCGGGCTATAAACTTTATGGTAATTGTTGGCCGTTTTCGTTATATTCTACGCTCTTTGGTAGCCAAGTTCCTTAACCTGCCAGCCGCGGTCCTTTTTCATTAATATTTTATTATATGGTGCCTGTCATGGTCAAAAAAATGACTGATTCAGATTATCTGGAAGGTCAGACCATAGAAAACGATAAATCCCGGCCCCTGACCAGTCTGCCCGATGATGAAAATCTGCCGGTGCCGGCCCAGGCTGGCATGCATCGTTATCTGCAGGAGATCAGCCAGTACGAGCTGTTGACCCGGGAGGAGACCGAAAAACTGGCCATCCGTTACCAGGATAATCAGGACCCTGAAGCGGCCTACCGCTTGGTAACGGCTAATCTGAGGCTGGTGGTCAAGGTGGCAATGGATTTCCAGAAGTACTGGATGCAGAATTTTATTGATCTGGTCCAGGAGGGCAATGTCGGTCTGGTCCAGGCCGTAAAAAAATTCGATCCCTATCGCGGGGTGAAGTTCTCCTACTACGCGGCCTACTGGATCCGGGCCTATATTCTCAAATCGATCATGGATAACTGGCGTCTGGTCAAGATCGGCACGACCCAGGCCCAGCGCAAACTATTTTTCAGTCTCAACAAGGAAAGGAAGCTTCTCGAAGCCCAGGGCTTTAAAGCGGAACCGAAATTGCTCGCCGAGAGGCTGAATGTCAAGGAGAGTGAAGTCATCGAGATGACCCAGAGGATGGGTAGCAATGACCTGTCGCTGGAAGCCCCGGTTCGCGACGACTCAAATGAGGAGCAGAAAGACTTCCTGGCCTATCAGGGTCCCTCGATCGAAGAAATTGTCGCCGAAACCGAGATCAAGACCAAGGTTGCGGAGGTTATTAAAAAATTAAGAAAGACCCTTAACGATAAGGAAAAGGCGATCCTCAAGGATAGACTGTTAAATGATGAGCCTTTGACCCTGCAGACTATTGCCGACAAGTTCGGCATTTCCCGTGAACGGGTGCGCCAGATCGAGGTTAGCCTGTTGAAAAAAATGCGGGTTTTCTTTGAGGAGGAAGTCCCGGATATCCATAATTTCCTTGATGAGATCCTGACCGGTTGGCGGCGCGGCAAATGATCATCCTGTCCATATTCAGCAAGTGCAGGCAGCTCTTTCTTTCGGGTTGACCCCGTCCGTAGCATGCAATGAAAAATATCAAGAACATATCCATTTCAGGGCAGGGATCAAGAATAGCCATTCGGCTCTTTTTGCCGGCATTGCTGCTTGTTTTGCTGGCACCTCCTGATTGTCGAGCCGATCTTGCAGATCTCCTGGAAATCTCCGCGGTTGTGCCGGAGCAGGATATTGTCATGAAGGGTGAGTCCAGGAATGACTGGAAAGATCTCTGGGATGAGGGCCGGGTCCTTGCCAGGGCAGGAGATTTTTCTGCTGCCGAGAAAAAATATGAAGAGCTTCTCTTTATCAAGGGCAACATAGAAGAAGCTCGCTGGGAACTGGGTAGATTGTTTCTGAGGACTGGCCGCTGGGGAAAAGCGGCTGATATTTTTGAGTTTCTGGTCGAGGCGGCGCCGGACCGGGTGGACTATCTCAATGGGCTGGGGCTGGCCCTGCGAAAGCTCGGCCATTTCGGGCGGGCTCTCGACCTTTTTAAAAAGGCCCACGAAATCGAGGCAGGCGACTTGACTGCCTTGGCCGGGTTGACCCAGGGACTGGTGGAAGTTGGGCGTAAGAAAGAGGCCTTGCCTCTACTTGAGGAGATTCTTGCCCGGCGGCCTGCCGATCGTGGTATTCGTCGCTCGTTGGCCAATCTGGCCTTTGAGCTCGGCAAGCTGGAGAGTGCCAGGAAATTTCTTCTGCCACTGCTTAAGACCGGCAAAGCCGATCTTGATACTCTGTTGATGATGGCCAGGATATACGAAGGACTAAACCTGGAAAAGGCTGCGACAAGATACTGGCAGCGCAGCCTTAAACATGATCAGGGTAACCGTGAGGCCCTGGGCCGGTTGGCCATCTATTACGAAAAAAATGGACGCCTGGCTTTGGCTCTGCCCCATCTGCTGGCTCTCCTGGAAGGAGATCCCCAGAACATTTCCCTGCTGAGCCGGATCTGCCGGATCTATGTACAGTCCGACAGGTTTAATGAAGCCCTGCCATATTTCGAGAGATATGTAGAACTGCAGCCCAATGACCCGAGTGTCCTGAAACCGATCATCAACAGCCGGGTGGATCTGGGCGCGGACACCATTTCTCTCTACAGAAGACTGCTGGCTGTAACCCCCGACGATCTGGATCTTCTTGATCAGTTGACTGATGATCTCCTGGCTACCGGCGATATGGAAGTTGCCTTGTTCATGTGGGAATATGTGGCTCGCCGGCATCCCGAGAAGGTTGAAGTCTATCAGGAGATCGTTGAACTTCTTGAAAGGCTGGGGCGGGACGAGCGCTTGGCCGAGTCGCTGGAAATTCTGCATAAACTGGCTCCCGGTGAGATAAAGGTTGTCAGCAAACTTGCTCATCTCAAGGCAGCCAAGGGGGACCTTCGGGCCGCGCTGGAATATTACAATAAGCTTGAAAAGGCCGGTTATCAAGGAGTTGACCTTTACGAAGGTCGTGGAGGTCTCCATGAGGAACTGGGCAATAATGCTCAGGCGCTATCTGACTATACAAAGCTGTTGGGCCTGAGACCTGCCCGGGATGATATCCGGCGCCGAGCCATATTTCTGGCCGGGGAACTGGGTAGGAGTAAACTCCTGCCCCGGCTTGTCAAGGAGCTTGAAAGTTCCCATGATATAGCTAGTCGTGCTAATGATACATTGCTGGCGGCCAGAGCATTCGGCAGAGCCGGAGATTTCAATAATGCCTTTTTCAGGTACCAGAGGATCCTGGTCTTTCGTGGTGGCGTTGCAGGAGGTCGGGCCGCTGTAAAGGCCCCTGACGATCTGTTCATTCAGGCGAAGCTGGGTCTTGCCGAACTGTACCGGGCCGAAGGGATGATATTCGAGGCGGAGCAGTCTTTGCGGGAGACCTTTCTGCTGGGCGTGGCGCTTGATCGGGTCCTGGTGGAGTTGTTTGATCTGTCTCTGACTTACAATACCCATGGGGGAGAAGATGCCGGGGTCTGGCTTAATAAATATGAAGCAGTGAATAGTAGTTCCGGGGATGTAGTAGTGATGCACGCCAGACTGTTGGCCGCTGCCGGTAAATACGATAAAACTGAAAATTTACTCAGACATCTGCTCTACGAAACGGTTGCTGGATCAGAATCTTCGGTGGTCAGGGCCAAAAAAACGGCCTTGACCCGCCGGGCCGGGCTTTTGCTGATCGAGATCTTGATCAGCAGCAGCGAACTGGCTAAAGCAGAGCAGCAATGCCTTGCAATGTTGGGAGCTGGACGTGATCCTGAGGTCCTGGTCCTGTTGCAAAAGATATATGAACTGGATGAAAGGGCAGGGGTTGCCAAAAATATCTCCAGCCAGCTGATCAATGGCGCCAGAGACGATTCGGAACTGTTGGTTCTGGCCAGGATGTTCGGTAAATACGGGCTGCTGGCCAGTCAGATCATGACAGCCGAAAAAGTCCTTTTATCTAACCCGGGATCTCTGCCTGCCGGGTTCATTCTGGCAGAAGCTTTGGTGGCCCGGGGTAGTGGCGGTGATCCTCTGAAGCTGCTGACCAGGATGGCTGAGCTCTACCCGGACAATACTTCAATAATTTTCGCTATGGCCCGCTATTATCATGGGGCTGGTCAGTACGCCTCTGCCTTACAACATAGCAACCGTTTCCTGGAAAGAAACCCCGGGCGACTGGATGCCCAGCATCTTAAACTGAAATGTATCACCGCCCTGGGTGAGTATGATCATGCCAAGGATCTGGTCTCGCAGCTGTTCCCTGAAAGAACGGCGACTTTACTGGAGAAGAGCATTATCGAGGCCGGGCTGAAGCTTGATCTCCCACAGCCTCAAAGGACTTTTCTGCAGGCCCTGACCTTCTCCTCTGGATCAGCCCCGTCGGTTGCCGAAGAACTGATGCGGGCCCGTTATCTTGCTGACAACTCTACAGATGAGCAGAGAGAGAGAAACACCCTGGCCGTGCCCTTTTATTCCAGGTATCGCTGGGAACAGGAATTCAGGAAAACAGTTGCGGACAGGTGATAACCTCTGATATTGTTAAAGGTCGATCACCAAATGATCCGTTTGGATGGATTACCTGTCCTGTTGGTTCTTGATCTGGTAGGATTTTGATATGGAAGGCTGGCAACAGGTTCTCAAGATCATCGGTTTTCTGGCTTGCTGGCTGCTCGTGATGATCTACATCGTTCCCAGGATGAAGGGAGGGTTTTCCTGAAGGGGTGATGATTGCAGGCTCGTGAAGCCTGAAGCGAAAGATGTTTCTCCGATCGATAAGGATGGCGAACCGTGACAGTTTCAGTTTGTTGGCTGATCGTTTAACTATATAAAAGACAATCAGGCTTATTTGTTTGCGGCGGGAGGCTTTCAGGTTTCCTGCCGGACTTTTTAGGAGTTGCTGATAATGATTCAAAGAATACCGATATCGAAGACCGGCCATGCCAGATTAAAGGCTGAACTTGAGC
>CBDVDF010000092.1:0-6576 GCA_965372675.1 uncultured Desulfobacterales bacterium | reverse complement strand
GATCGGTTCCCATCGCGACCCGGCTCACCGCCGCTTTCGATCGTCCCATGGTGCCGCTGACATCGCTGGATGCGCCCGAACTCGCCGGCGGGCCGGTGGTCCTGCAGCCAATCCCCGCCGGGAACTGGCGCTGGCTCCACACGCGCACGCTGTTGTTCGAACCCGAGGGCGGACGCTTTCCCATGGCGACCACCTACACCGCGACGGTTCCGGCTGGGACGCGCGCTCTCTCCGGCGAGCCCACCGCGGCCACCGAGACCTGGACCTTCACCACGCCGGCTCCGACGCTGGTGCGCAGTGACCCCGGCGGCGATGCCGTCGAGCGGAATCCCGTCATCTGGCTCGAGTTCGATCAGCTCGTGGACGCCTCGGTGGTGGCGGAGCACGCGCTGGTCACGGTCGGGGGGCAGTCCGTCGAGGTCTCCAACGGCTAGGTTTGGTCGCTCGAGGTGGGCCTTGGCGGGCAAATCGCGAGCGGCCATCAGAGCGGACCGGGCTGGCGGCCGTCTTGTAGGTGCATCTTGAGGGCCTGGTTGATGGGGGGCAGATGCCCCTGCTCGAACTTCGCGTCCACGACCGGACCGATGACTTCAACGATGGTGCCTGTGCTCACAGCAGAGCTCCTATCACGCGAGGGCTTCCGCCCCGCCTACGATGTCCAGAAGATCTCCAGGTATGGCGCTGGTGGAGTCATGGACAGCGGCAATGAAGCGATCAGAAAAGGTGCTATTCTCGGCGCCCTCACCCTCTATCTTGACGTTATAAACCTGTTCCTCAGTTTGCTACGGCTCATGGGTGATCGCCGCTAGTTTTATCGGCCGATAAAACCAGAGTCATATAAAAAACCGGCCTTTCGGGGCCGGTTTTTTATTTACAGGGCATCCTTCTCGTTTCTGCACTTCATTAACCGGTCGCTCTCTGGTAAACATACTAATTAAGGCTTCTCTTTAAAGAACTCCAAACACGTCTCACGTTTCCAATGCTGAATATTATCTGGACATCGTTCTTCCTGATCGCCGCCCTGTCTGCCTTGGGCCAGGTGGTTTTCCTCGGCAACACCATGGTCCTGAACAAGATCATGGAAGCCATGTTCAGCATGGCCAAGACCGGCTTTGAGATATCATTGGGACTTACCGGGGTGATGACCCTGTGGCTGGGCTTGATGAAGATCGGTGAAGCAGCAGGGGCGATCCGGATCATCAGTCGCTGGGCGGCGCCCGTCCTTGAAAAGCTTTTTCCCGATATTCCCCCGGACCATCCGGCGTTCGGGGCCATGACCATGAATATCGCCGCCAACGTCCTGGGACTGGATAATGCCGCCACTCCTCTGGGCCTGAAAGCGATCAGGGAATTGCAGACCCTGAACGACAATCCTGATACCGCCTCTAACTCCCAGATAATGTTCCTGGTCATCAATACCTCTTCCGTCACCCTGATCCCGGTAACGATCTTCACCTATCTCTATCAACTTGGCTATGCCAACCCAACCGAACTCTTCATTCCCATCCTGCTGGCCACCAGCTGCTCAAGCCTGGCCGGCCTGATCGCCGTTTCCGCCTACCAGAGGATCAACCTCCTGCAACCTCAACTGATGATCTTCCTGGGCGGTTTCTGCTTGTTCTTGGCTCTGCTGATCACCTACATGCTCTCACTCGGCCGCCAGGAGATGCAGACCTTCTCCCTGGTGGCCAGTAACAGCGTGATCTTCGGGATAATCACCATTTTCATGCTGATGGCCATTGCCAAAAGAATAAATGTCTACGATGAGTTTATCAAAGGCGCCAAAGATGGCTTCCAGGTTGCGATATCGATCATCCCCTATCTGGTCGCAATGCTGGTAGCGGTCGGGGTTTTCAGGGCCAGCGGGGCCATGGAAATCTTTCTGGCAGGGCTGACCTGGATGTTCCAGGCCGCCGGGCTGCTGCTCAACAAGCTGGGGATCATCGAGTACCATGGAGGCCCAATGGCCTTTATTGATGCCCTCCCTACCGCAATGATGAAGCCCTTAAGCGGCAGCGGCGCCAGAGGATTGATGATAGAAACGATCAAAATCCACGGGGTCGACTCCCTGGTCGCCAGAATAGTGGCAGTAATTCAGGGAAGCACTGAAACAACATTTTATATTATTGCGGTATATTTCGGTTCCGTAGGGGTACGGCATACCAGACACGCCGTACCCTGCGGACTGATAGCGGACGGAGTCGGAGTAACCGCAGCGATAATTATCTGCTATCTTTTTTTCGGTTGACCACAGGGAAAAGAGAGATAAAAAGAAGGCCACTGGCTGCTTTGCCTTAATTGCCGGAATAAAATAACCAGCCGGGACCAGGAGATCTCGATCGCCAACAATCACCTCCATACTTTCACCAATCCGACGGGACTGATATTCAGGCTCGGTTGCTTCGCTGCCGCCCCCGGCTGCCTGTTTCATGGTGAAACGACCACTCTCCACAGCTGGTTCGCCGGTTATGCCTGGGAATATGCTGACTGCACCAGTTGTCACCATCACCTGGGCTGGCAATTCGTTAACCAGGAGACAGCCCACTGCTTCTCAGGGTTGATCCTCAACAGGCTGACAACCGGGCAGAACTGAATCCGGGATATGACCATGGATAACCAAAAGCTCCGTATCCTATTCCTCTGCACCGGCAACTCGTGCCGCAGCCAAATGGCCGAGGGTTGGGCCAGGCATCTAAAAAGAGATGTCCTTGAAGCCTTTTCGGCCGGGATAGAAAAACACGGGCTCAACCCGTTGGCAGTTAAAGTCATGGCGGAAGCAGGGGTTGATATCTCAGGACAGCGCTCAAAGCTGATCAGTGAACTGCCCCAGGCCGATTTTGATCTCGTTGTCACCGTTTGCGATCAGGCCGCCGAGGCCTGCCCGCATTTTCCGGGTGGCGGCAGGATGATCAGAAAAAACTTTCCAGACCCTCCGAAGCTGGCAGCCTCGGCAAAAACCAAAGAGGAAAAACTTGTTTATTTCCGGCAGGTGAGAGATGATATAAGGAAATTCGTTGATGGCATCCCGGAAAACCTGATGCTACAATGAATCCAGGTCTTGTTCGCAAAAGACAAGAGCAACTCATCCAGACCTCAATACACCTTTATGACTGGCAAAAAATCAGACAACAGCATCATTGAAAGCCTTGTTAAGGGAACCGTCACCTTTAATGACGCCGAGGAATACATAAAGATACTAAAAGAATTCCCCGACGACCCGCGTCTTAACCGCCTGTTCGGCGACTTCCTGAAAAAAAAGAAGTCCTTCATCAATGCCAACCTGGAATACCGTAAAGCGTTCCAGATGTTCATGGAGACGGGAGATCCCCTCCAGGCAATTACCTCCATCCTGCACAGCTGGGAGATCGTCAGTCCCACGGCCCGTGATTTCCGTTACCTGCATTCACAACTGCGCCGGAAGAATTTCCATAATTCGGCTGTGGCCGAATGTTTTGCCAAGATGTCCTATCAGGAACTGAAGGCATTTGTCACAAAACTCGAACCCGTGCAATTCGCTGACGGAGAAATAGTCCAGAAAGTCGATGATCCGGAAGAGGCCTTATATTTTGTGATCTCTGGAGAACTTGTCAGAGTTCTGCCCGAAGGCAAAAATGATGCCCGCCAAGAGATGATCATCAGAGAGAATGATCAATTCGGTGATATCTATCCATGCGAAGAGAAGAAGAGTGTTGTTGCCCAGGTCAAATGCCAGTCAGCTGTGGAGCTGCTTAAGATTACCAAGACCGACCTGCTCACCCTTTGCGGGGAATATCCCGACCTGGAAAACGGCATCACCCGTTTCACCCGCTACCAGTCGCTGCCGGAGGAAGAAAAGCCGGCTAAATTTTATCGCAAGACCTCGAGAAGACATCTGTCAGTGATGCTCGGACTGGAGATATTTGAAGATGTACCGGGACGCCAGCCGATAAGTGTCAAGGGGTTCACCAGCGATATTTCGCTGGGCGGCGTTTGTATCATTGTTGATCCGAGATACCGTGATATCCCGGTTGATGATATCATCAACCGCAAAACCAAGATAAGGATAAGCCTGCCCGACGAAACCATTTCCCTGATCATTCTGGGACGAATGGCGTGGTATAAAGAAACCGCGATCGACGGGCAACCCACCTATGCACTAGGGGTTCAGTTCGAGGAAATGCCACCCAAACTACGCGGTCTGCTGATCATCTTTGCCAACGCGGTCGGCACCATGACCAAACAACTTGAAACAGTAGAACTCACCCAGGATATCTTGGATAAAAAAGGATAATGCGGCAACAGCCTTCTTCCTTTTTTGAAAATACCTCTATGAAAGTGCCCCGGCTATTCTGGTCGCGGCAAGGCTTACTTCGCCAATCGCCTCAACTTCCTGCGGGCACACCGCAACAAGGCTGTACTGATCATCAAGAATTGAAAATCGATGCAAGAGCATCTTGTCGGTGCTGTTGATATCCATGATCAGGTTATTCGCTTCCGGCATATCAATAATACTGCCGGCCTTGGCCAGGGCCTCACCGAGAAGAGAGCTGTAAGTGGCAAGGGAATCAACATCCAGAGGGCTATGATAATCGGCGAGCGAGAATCCCATAACATCAGCAACAACTGCCCCGTAGAAACCGCCACTGATACAAAGCTCTTCGAGCGCCTCTTTTATTTTATCGACATGTTTAACTGCGGTGCCATCAGGAATCCCGTCTCCGGGATCATCCTCCGAAGCAATTTCGTATTCGTCACCTGACAACATGTCACCGACGTCCTGGTGCTTTTTGGTGTCGACCTCAATTGCCAGTTCCATGAAATTCTTGCCGATGGCCCGGCCGGCCGACAATTCTTCAAGGGGTACACCCTTGAGACTGGCTATTTCAAATATGGGATCACTGGGGATTCTGGTGTTGAAAAAAAGCCTGGCCGGCAACCTGGAGATCAATTGCTTGGAGATCCTCTCTTCGATCTTGCTTGCTTCAGTCATCATGTTGAACAGAATGCCTTCCAGTTTCAAAGCCGGATTGCGGTTCTTCCTGATCCAGACATAAAGATTAAGAAGTTTGGAGATAGTCTTTACTGTCCCGGCCCGGCAATTAATCACCTGCAAAAGGCTATCACTTACCGATAGGAGCTCACGGGTAACACTACCCACCCCCACCGGGGCATCGAAAAGGACAAAATCGAAATCACTTGACCAGGAGGCAAACAACTCGCTCAACCGATTCGCTGCCACCTGTTCTTCAAAATAGATAAGATCTTCCGGCTTGGACATGCCGGTACCGAGCATAGATAACTGATGTCCTTTAAGGGGCACAACGGCTTGATCAAGACTGATCTCACCCCTGAGGACCTGGACCAGACCTTTCTTCTCGATCCCTTTGGATTTGCAGGCTGTGGCAACTCCACCCTGGGGATCGGCATCAACTATCAAGACCTTGGTCCCGAGACGGCGCAGAGAATATCCCAGGTTGATGGTGACGGTTGTCTTGCCGACCCCGCCTTTCTGACTGGCTATGGTGATCCTTCTGGTCATTTTCTTCTCCGGTCTTGGCGGTGAGCCCTGGCTACAGACTCATCACTTACCGATGATCTTTTCCCTTGATCGGGCAGCTTTCCACCAGTGGTATCAGTCAAGAACTTTAAGGAAATAACAACACATATGGTTATCCAGGACTTTATCAACTACATCCTTGGAAACCCCGGTCTCAGCCAGCCATTTCTCGGCAAACCCCTTCTTGCCGGAACCGGCCTTGCAACCCAGTTGGTAGATATCGATCTTCTTGCCGCCGATCTTGATCTTATCGGCAATGGCACTGCGCATCGGCTGATGGACAGAGCAGAAGGGACTTACTCCAGCCCCCTCACCTACCCTGTATTTATCAGTCACCATGCTGGGCTTATTGAATTCCGTTGTAAAATCAGCGTAACCATCCGGCAGTTTCTCAAAAACTTCGACGTAATTCTTGATTGAAGGACCAAAAGGACAGTTGGTGAGACCAAAAATAAAGTCACCTTGATGCGAGGCCTTACCCTCAATTTCCGTAATGGGATTTGTTGAATTCTCGATCGCCGCCAGGAAATCATCAAAGGTCGGGTAATCGATCTCTTTGATCTTATCGGCAGTGCTGATCGCATTCCTGATCAGGGTCCCTTTCGCAGCAGCCGCCCCGCTCATGGTGATCATTACCTTGATCATGTCCAGAAAACTTATATGTGCAATATCCAGTATTTTACCTTCGTCGGCCATGATAAAACCCCTTTAGTTTGTTTTTAGTTTCTAGCGATCAGATCGCGGCACTGTCAACAATATCGGCCGTATGCTTCTTGATCTTCAGTCTGATCATGCCCAGGTTGGCATCCTTTTCGGCAACAACGACCAGAAAAGCATCTTCACCGACCGGGGAAAGCATGACCGGTCCGCCATCGTACTCGATCATACTCATACTCAGTTGACCTTTGCCAAGCTGGGTGCCCATTGACTCAGAGGCGCCAAAACCACTCGAGGCAATGGCGCCGATCATCTCGGTATCGATCCCGGAGATAGCTATACTATCCAGCAAAAATCCGTCCCGGCCGACCAGACAGGCCGTG
>CBDVDF010000091.1:0-6616 GCA_965372675.1 uncultured Desulfobacterales bacterium | reverse complement strand
ATGCTGTGCCAGTCGGCTAGGTAGTAGACCCCGTTTTTTAGCTCCAGGCTGCAATGCTTTCGGGAAATCGACTTGTTGTCGATGACCACGTTGGCATCTGAACCACGGCCGATGAACAGGCACTGACCTTCATCGATATTAAACCGTTGGACGATCCGGTTCTTAAAAATTATGGCCCACTCTTCCATAGCGATTAGAATTGTCTTTTAAAGATTATTTATATGGATAGCTGAAAATCCAGCTACTCTCCCCGACCACATATTAGCCGTTTATCATTTTTTGAGCAGGCATTTTTTTCAGCGAACATTCTGGCCGGCAGATCAGGCAGCGGTCATCGCTGCACCAGTTGCAGGAGAAACAGTCCCGGCAGGAGCGCTTGCCGGCTGATTTGTGGCGGTCGGGGATATAGATCAGCCCTTTATTTCCGGGAAGTCTTTTGAAGCTCATTATTGTCTCGTCACTGATGTTAAATTACCAAATGGCCATGAATGAAATATAATATACTATATGAATTGCCGGGAAGCAGAGCCGCTAATTTAAAATGGCCCGGTTGCTTGACTTTTTATGACTCCTTAACAATATGTCTAGTATGAGCAGCTAAATTTTACCCCTCGAGGTTTTTAAATTAAGATCACCCTTCTGGAGAAAGCGGCAGAGATGTTGCAGAACAAACTGGAGTCTGGGCAGTTCCTGCGGGTCACCGTTATTGAAGGAGGTTGTGCCGGTTTGACCTATGGCGCAGAAATAGAAAGGGAGATGAAAGGAGGGGATGAGGTCGTCCTGCAGCAAGGGGACATTCGGATAGTATCAGACGCGAACAGCAGGAAATATCTCGATGGATTGACGATCGATTACTCGGATGACCTGATCAACGGTGGCCTGCAGTTCACCAATTCCAATACCAAGACTACCTGTGGCTGCGGAGCCAGTTTCAGTCTGTCAGGATTCCCGGTTATTGAGGGTGGGAAATGTAATAATTAGTTAATGGTCAACCCTGCAGAAATTTCTTGAGATCTGCCAGCGGGGTTCGGCGCATCAAGCGGCCGGTCCTCTCCATCCTCCTGGCGTTTTCCTTGAAGAAATCGAGGCATCTCCCGGCCAGGGAGATCACGCCATCCTCATCAAGTCCTTCACCGACCACGTCACCGATCCGCGGGCAGCCGCCGCCGTTGCCGCCGAAGACCAGGGTCCAACCCTTGGTGGTGCCGAATACCCCCAGATCACGGATATAACTCTCACAGCAGTTGAACTGACAGCCGGAGATGCCGACCTTGGTTTTGGCCGGCAGGGGAATGTCCATCAGGGCCTTCTCGATCCGGCTGCCGAGGGCCAGTGAATCCTGGCGGCCGTACTTGCACCATTTCACCCCTGGGCAGGCCTGGATGTAGTGAATACCAACCGGTTTTTTCGGGCCGGTTGGCTGGCCCATCTCCTGCCAGATCTTTTCGGCGGTTTCCGGAGGGTGGCCGGCAATGGCCAGGCGCTGGGCTCCGGTGATCTTCAGAAAGGGGATAGAGTGTTTTCTGCTCAGCGCTGCGATCTCTTCCAGGTAGTCGGGGGTGATCAGGCCCATCTTCGGGCCGGGCAGGACGTTGTAGGTCATTTCTTTAGGATTGTTTTTTGACATGGTGATACCCCATTAAAAATTAGATAGTCCTCTAGTAATTTCAACTTATCATATCATGTCTGCTTAACGATAAAATTGATCCAGGTCAAACAATGGGCTATTGGTCGATAGATCGGGTCCTGGGGAAGGGGGCATTAGGCAAGGATGCTGTTTTGGGGTTTTGCGGGGATCCCGGCGGCAAGAACCGAGGGGGCGTAAGAAGTGATCAGTCCGGCCGGTTGATCTTTTCCATAACGCGTTGCACGTGATTGAGGGGGTCTGGTTCATCATAGAGGTCGAGAAATCCCTGCTCCCGGCTGCTGATCTCGCCGAGCAGGCTGATACCTTCAGGGTCATCGAATCTCTTCAGCCCGCGGGCCGCCACTTGCAGGAGTTGCAACGAATGACGTAGGTTCTCCTTGTTCTTCATGTCGCGGTAATATGCGGACTTTGGATCGCCGAATTCTTCAACCACACCATGAATTATGGTCTGGGCCGATTTGCCGCCGACCAGGGAGAGGAATATCACCAGTTCTCGGATCAGGTAAAGCAGGAAACGGGGTTGGATCTCACCTTCTGCAAAATTGTCACGGGTCGACAGGTTGAGGAGCATTTCAGTAATGTTTCTGAATTTCTTGATCAGGTACTCGTGATTCTGTTCGAAGAATTTCAGGATCATGGCGACCATGTCCTGGTTTAGTTCAGCCCCCGCCTTAAGGACCTCTTCGGGAGTCAGCTCGATATGACCACTTTCTGGTGCAATGTTGTGGCGCAACAGGACCGTCCCCAGGATAAGTGCGTTGCGGTCTGAGAAGCGGACTGTGGCTGAATGCTCGAAAACGTCTCTAAGGAGGATATCGAGCGCTTCCTGCGGTTGTTCGAGACCTGCCGCGAGGGGTTGTAAAGCGTTGAGGAAGGCCACCCGGTCTTTTCTTGTACTCAGCTCCTTCAGATAATACCAGAGGAAACTAAACACCTTGCTGCCGTGTTTGAGGAAGGCCGGGATGTTTTTTGTAAAGAAATTGCGGCGGAAATTGCCGTTGCTGTCGAAGCAAGCCCTGAGCAGGCCGATCAGTTCGGCGGCCTCTTCCCTGGTGATCTTGAAGTTCTTGGCAATGACCGCATAGTCATCGTCGTTGAACTTCACGTCCTTGTTGGCTATGTCCTGAACCTTCTTCTTGATCGATGAGCGGCGCTTGAAGAAACTGAGCAGATCAACGATCATGCTGTGTAGAGACCAGCCGCTTTCCTGGCCGTCATCCCCGACGGTGCTGACCTTGGAGCCTTCAATGGTAATGCTGTCGTACATCTCGTCCGGCAGCTGGTCAAGCCCTTCCTCGATATTGCGTAGGGCCTCGCTCTGCAGAGATTTGTGATAACCGCTTTCGTTAGCCAGCTCTAGAAACTCTGTTGCCCGGCTCAGGCGCTTGCCCATGACGTCGAGGTGGATATCCTTGTAGCCCCCGCTGTTGATACTGGATATCACTTCCGAGGCCATTCGCGGATTATTACCGTATTTAGCCAGGATCAGCCGCGAGCTATGTATGGCCTCAATCGTATTATTTGGATCACCAGGAACGTTCTGCAGCAGCCATTGTGGACTGTTTACTTCTATCATCAGGTTCTTGAGCTTTTGGCGTTTCTGCATCGAGGCGAAGATCGCGTCATAGACGGTGGTGAAACTGTTAAGCCCCGGGTCAGGCTCGGGGCCGATGATCATTGGCTTGATCTTGTTGACCAGTTCCTGGAGGGCCGGTGGCTTGATATTATGGACGGCGGCTAGCAGGGTAAGGTTGATGCTGGGTTGGTCATATTCGTCTTTGACAATAAACTCGGGGTCTTTTTCACCACCGGCATAGAAACGCATCAACAGCCTGATGTTGGTCTCCAGTTTGCGGTAATCATCATCGCTTCCTTCACCTAATTCGATCGAGAAGTTAAAGATGTTCATGGCACTCAGGGCCTGGAAGGCATCCATTAGTTTGACATAAAGGGCCTTGCCATTGATCTTCTCACGCTGGGCGACGATCTGCGCCACCTGATGATCGAGAATGAGGTTGCCGAACGACAGTTCGTAATCGTAGGTTTCAGAGCCGATCTCTTTGGTAGGGCATTGCTGGCCGCGGAGGCGTCCGTATATATGACCGTCGAATTCTGGGAATTCGGCGATCCTTTTGAGGGTCTTGATGAAGATCTCTATCTTCTGGTCGTTCTCTTCATCCAGGGCGGCAAAATGGCAGTTTTCAAGAATGCCGGCAAAAAGGCAGGTTGCCTCGGAAAGGAGGAGACGATAATAATCGAGCAGCCTCTCCTGTTGGTTGAAGAGGCGCATCAGGGCCGATTGGGATTCGTCATCCGCTCCTCTGCGATCGGTATCGTCAATCCCGGCAAATTGCTTATAGAGGGCCTCGGCCGACTCATCGAGCAATAAGCTACTGGCTTTTTTTTCGGGGTGCTCTTTTTTAGTCATTTTATGTATTGCTGGCAGACTGTCATTGAAACTCGATAATATAATGCACCGAGAATCTCTTCTCCTGTTATATTGTAGCTTATTTTTTTGCTGCTGCAAAGGTTGCTTAAAGCTAACTTGTTATCAAGAGAGAATGACTATTGGATCTTGCTGTGAGAACCGGAGTTCCCCGACCCAGCCGGGTCTGACGCAGTTTGTGAAATAAACTATTTTAACTGAGGTTGAGATGAAAAAAACTGTGATGATAACCGGGGCAACTGCCGGCTTCGGTGAGGCCTGCGCCCGGCTTTTCGCCAGTGAGGGCTGGCAGTTGATCCTTACCGGCCGGAGGGGTGACCGGCTTGAGAAACTCCGTGAAGAACTGGCTGGCAACGTCCATATCATCGTTCAGGATGTTCGGAACCGGCAGGCGGTGGAAAATGATATCGCCGACTTGCCGGAAGACTTTCGGGATATCGATGTCCTGATCAATAATGCCGGCCTGGCTCTGGGGCTGGGTCCGGCCCATGAGGCTGATCTTGACCAGTGGGAGCAGATGGTCGATACCAATATCAAGGGGCTGATGTACTGTACCCGCTTCATTCTGCCTGGCATGGTGGCCCGTAATCGTGGTCATATCGTCAACCTCGGTTCGGTGGCCGGCAACTGGCCCTATCCCGGCGCCAATGTTTATGGGGCGACCAAATCCTTTGTCAAGCAGTTCTCCCATAACCTGCGAACCGATGTTCTGGGCACTGCGGTAAGGGTTACTAACATCGAACCGGGGCTTGCCGAGACCGAGTTCTCGATAGTTCGTTTCAAGGGCGATCGGGACAAGGCCCGTGAATTTTATAAAGGGACCAAACCGTTAAGTGGTGAAGATATCGCCGGAATAGTTTTCTGGGCGGTCAGTCAGCCTCCCCATGTCAACATCAATCGGGTCGAAGTGATGCCGGTCTGCCAGAGTTGTGGCCCCTTCAACATCCATCGTCAGGAGGAGTAGGAACGAGTTGGCTCTGTTCGCTACACCAGGTGCGACAACTTGCCACATTCCCATCCCGATCTTTCTATGATAGTTTGTATTCAACTGTTCACCAGTTCCCCTCCCCCCCCCCTTGTGGTGACTGGTAACAGCGCTTCATTCTTTTCCCCAAAGAAAGGCCGGTATCCTAATGTGGATACCGGCCTTTTCTCTTTTGATCAGTTTGCACCCAAATCATCACGTCGCATCTTATGTGAGCATATGGTGCGACAATTTGCCACATTTTCATCGCCCTGCCGGCATGGTATTTAATACCACATTGTTACAATTATTTAGACGACCCGGATCGACAAGATCATGGGTAAATCGCATCTGAAATGCGGCAAAATGAGAGGTAGGCAAATGAAAGAGCAAGAGTTGAATGTGGAAGATCTAAATGAAAAAGGCGTCGCCCGGCGCAAGATCCTGGCCGGTGCCGGTGCTTTAGCTGCCGGTGCTGCCCTGGCTCAGTTCGGCGGCATGGTATCCTCTGCAACCGCCAGTAGCCCCAAAAGCAACAAATGGCCCTGGCCTTACAAGAAACTCGATCCGGCCAAGACTGCCGAGATCGCCTATAACGAGTGGTACCGGGTCTTCTGCGGAGCCGCAGTCATTAACAGTGTTTTCAAGCAACTGAGCGAGAAAGTCGGTGAACCATACAAATCCTTTCCGGCCGATGCCTTTGTCTTTCTGGAAGGCGGCCAGGTAGGTTGGGGTACTGTCTGCGGCTCTCCGGCCGGGGCCAATATCGTCGCCAACCTGATCATTGGCCCGCGTATCGCTGGTGATCCGGATGCGCATCATATCTCCAATGATATCATGCAATGGTATTCAGAAACACCGCTACCGACATTTTCTCCGAAAGAACCACGTCTGAAGAAGGCAGTCAAGACCACAACCAGTAATTCGCCGCTCTGCCACATCTCAGTCGGTAAATGGATGAAGGCAACCGACAAGGCTCTTAAGAGCCCGGAAAGAAAAGATCGTTGCGCCCGGGTTGCGGCCAGTACTGCCTACCAGTTGGTCGAGCTGCTCAATGCTTGGCATGATGATGATTATGAAGCAAGCGGCGTTGTCTCTTGCGCCAAGGAGAATGGCATAACCGGCCAGTTCAACTGTATGGAATGTCATGGTGACGACGTTCCTGAAGCACCGACCATGCCCAAAGTCTGATAAATATACGCATCTTTGCTGTCTTTCTGGGCCGGTTTCCCTTCGTGGAAACCGGCCTTTTTTTATTCGGAATTTCTGAGGTACGAGGTGCGAGGTGCGAGATGCGAGGGAGAAGGCTGTCATCTCGAAACGAAGTGAGAGATCTTTCCGATCGTACCTTCCACAACTTTTAACTGTTCCTGCTTAAGGTTTAAGCCCCCGCCTTCAGGCGGGTAGCTTTCAGCTAGCGGTTGCTTCTATTTTTTTGAATATCGAGGTCACCAGGAATTTAGAATATCGAAAGAGGTAAGGGAGCGTCAGCGATACTCCGAGGTACTCTTTCAAATAAGAACTCTTCCGCCCTTCATCATTCATTATTCCTTGTTCG
>CBDVDF010000090.1:0-6713 GCA_965372675.1 uncultured Desulfobacterales bacterium | reverse complement strand
CTGTCGCTCCCGCTCGATCTCTTCCTGGGCCAATAGAGAGTTCAGAAAGATATCGGCCAGCAACTCGACGGCCTGATCAAGATGCTCGTCCAGGACAGTCGCGTAAAAGCAGGTCTGTTCGGTGGAGGTCAAGGCGTTGGACATGCCGCCCAGCATGTCCAGCTCCTGTGATATCTGTCGGGCACTCCGGAGTCGGGTGCCCTTAAAAAACATATGCTCGGCAAAATGGGCGCTGCCGTTATTCGATAGATCTTCATCCCGCGACCCGACATCTACCCAGATCCCGACCGAGACCAGGCGCGAAGGCAGGTGCTCGGTGACGATCCGGATAGAATTATCGAGAAGCGTTTTTCGATACATGGATGGCCGTTTGGGGCCTAGTCTTCCAAAAGTGCTTTGCGGCGGAGACGAATCTTGCCGCGCTGATCAACGTTCAGCACCTTGACCTTGACCGTATCGCCTTCCTTGAGGATATCGGTGACCTTTTCAACCCGCTTGTTGTCAAGCTCGGAGATATGGACCAGCCCGTCGGTACCGGGCATGATCTCGACGAAGGCGCCGAAATCAACGATCTTCTGAACCGTACCGGTATAAACCTTGCCGATTTCGGCCTCTTCAGTGATACCCTTGATCTTCTCGGTCACTTCAGCGCCAACCTTGCCGTCAGGGGCAAAGATACTGACCTTGCCGGAATCCACGACATCGATCTTGACACCGAACTCGGCACTGAGGCCCTTGATGACCTTGCCGCCGGGGCCAATAAGGTCCCTGATCTTGTCCGGGTTGATCTGCAGGCTGAAGATCTTCGGGGCATGCTCGGGTAGTTCCGGCCGCGGCGCGGCGATCCCTTCCTTCATCTTCTCAAGGATGTGCAGCCGGCCGGCATGGGCCTGCTCAAGAGCCCGACCCATGATATCCTTGGAGAGCCCGTCTATCTTGATATCCATCTGCAGGGCGGTAATCCCTTCGTCGGTACCGGTAACTTTAAAATCCATGTCGCCGAGATGATCTTCGTCGCCGAGGATATCGGAGAGGATGATAACCTTATCGCCCTCCTTGATCAGACCCATGGCAACACCGGCCACCGGCTTCTTGATCGGTACCCCGGCATCCATCAGGGCCAGACAGCCACCACAAACGGTAGCCATAGAAGAAGAACCGTTCGACTCGGTGATCTCGGAAACTATCCGCAGAGTATAAGGAAAGCTGTCACGATCCGGCAGCACTGCCTTGATGGCCCTGGTGGCCAGCGCTCCGTGACCGATGTCACGACGGCTGGGTCCGCGCAGGAACCTGACCTCACCCACACAGTAAGGAGGGAAATTATAGTGGAGCATGAATGGGTTAAAAGCCATGCCGTCGAGAGATTCGACCCGCTGCTCGTCATCACCACTGCCCAGGGTAGCGGTAACGATGGCCTGGGTCTCTCCCCTGGTGAACAGGGCTGAACCATGGACCATCGGCAGAGCGCCGACGTGACATTCGATCGGACGGATCTCGTCCATCCGGCGACCGTCGATCCGGGCATTATCGTTGACGATCCGGGCCCGCATCATCTGCTTGTTCAGATCTTTGAACAAGCCCTTAATTTCCTTCTCAGAATCGGGGTATTCTTCCTCAAGAGCTGCAACAACTTTGCTCTGCAGTTCTTTCTGAGCCGCGCCCCGCTCCATTTTATCAACCGTGGTAATGACCTGCTGCATCTCACCACCAGCAGCTGCCGCCACCTTTTTCTGCAGCTCTTCATTAACGGGCTTGGGCTCAACCGTCATCTTGGCTTTGCCAACTGCCTCTCGCATCTCTTCCTGGATCACCAGCAGAGGCTGCAGGGCCTCATGGCCAAAAAAGATACCGTTAAGGACTTCCTCTTCGGAAAGACTGTCGGTGCCGCCCTCGACCATCACGACCGCATCTTTGCTGCCGGCGACGATCAGGTCCATCCGGGAGTCTTCAAGCTGGTCCTTGGTGGGATTGAGAATATACTCACCATCGATTAAACCGACTCGAACCCCGGCGATCGGACCCTGAAAAGGGATATTGGAGATGCCCAGGGCACAAGAGGCCCCGACCATAGCCAGCAGGTCCGGGTCATTCTGTTTATCGAAAGAAAGAACGGTGCTGATAACCTGGGTCTCGTTCTGATAACCATCGGCGAACAGCGGCCGCAGCGGCCGATCTATAAACCGGCAGGTAAGGGTTTCCTTCTCGGTGGGGCGACCGATCTCCCGTCTGAAAAAGCTGCCCGGGATCCGGCCTACCGCGTAAAAACGCTCCTGATATTCTACAGTCAGGGGCAGGAAATCAACATTCAGATTGGGGCTGCTGGCGGCCGTGGCGGTAACAAGCACCACAGTCTTACCATAGGTAACCACAACCGAGCCGCCGGCCTGTTTGGCGATCCGGCCAGTTTCCATGGTGAGGGTTCTGCCCCCTAGTTCTACTTCTACTTTCTTATACATTTGTTCTCCTTGGCAGTTAATCACCGGGGCTAAGGGAAAACTCCCTTTTTCAACCTGACCGGCAACCCTATTGTTGCCGACTTCCATGCCCGGGCGTAACTACAATTACTTCCTTATACCAAGCTCCTCAATAATGTCCCGGTATCTGGCGATGTCTTTGTTTTTCAGGTATTTCAACAGGCTTTTACGCTGACCGACCAGCTTTAACAGTCCACGCCTGGAGTGATGATCCTTCTTGTGGCTCTTGAAATGCTCGGTCAGGTAAGTGATCCGGCTGCTGAGCAATGCAACCTGCACCTCAGCTGAACCAGTATCTTTGTCATGTTTGCCGAATTTTCCTACGATCACGCTTTTGTCATCAGCTTTAAGTGTCACAACCAACTACCTCCATAAAGGATTATAAATTCAGGATATCATAGCCGCTATCACAGCCATCGACTCCTACTTACTACTCATCTTTCAGCTAAGGCGGCCTGCACTTCTTCGACGGTGCGCCGGTTTGCGATCAGGGCCTTTCTGGCCTCTTGCGGATCTTCAAGCCTGGCCCCGTCGACGGCTCCTTCAACCGTAAAAAAGCCGTTCTGCAAGCGCCGCAGGGCAACAAGGTGCGCCCCGCAGCCCAGATCCCGGCCAATATCATAGGCCAGGGTTCTTATGTAAGTGCCCTTACTGCAGCGCACTTTTATCCGGATAGTCTCACCTTCAAAGGCGAGGCACTCGATCTCGGGGATCATTACTGTCCGCAGCTGGCGCTCTATCTCGATGCCCTTGCGGGCATAATGATAAAGAGGCTTGCCTTTATGCTTCAGGGCCGAATACATCGGCGGCATCTGCTCCTGTTCTCCGACAAAACCGGCCAGACATTGATCGACCTGCCCGGCAGTAATACCTGCGACCGGTTTTCTGGCCACAACCTCTCCCTCCGGATCATGGGTCGAGGTCTCTACACCCAACTGCAGAACAGCTTCATAAACCTTCTCGCCGTCCATCAGCTGAGAGATCAGCCTGGTAGCCGGCCGACCGGCACATATCACCAGGAGTCCGCTGGCAAAAGGATCCAGGGTGCCGGAATGGCCGGTTTTTTTAATCTGCAAAGCCCGGCGAACCAGTTGCACCATCCGGAAAGAACTGGGGCCAACCGGTTTGTCCACCGTAAAGATCCCGGATTCTATTCCAGGCAGATTTTCCTGTTGTTCCGGCATCAGACCTACTCATAACTAAAACCGGCCAGCGGCCGGAGAATCACTTCTATTGGTCAGCGACCAGGGCCTGCAACTTCTTCAGCAACTGATCCCGAACCGATTGCCGATCCACATCACGGAGCTTAAAGCCGGCCGCGTTGCGATGACCGCCGCCGCCGAAACCGGCCGCCAGTTCAGCCACATCACAATCATTACCCTTGGAACGCAGGCTCACGGAAACAACTCCGTCGCGGGCTTCCTTGATAAAAGCAGCCACCCGCACCGAGGCTACCGCCCGGGGGTAGTTGATAAAATTCTCGGTATCTGCCGGCACCGTACCACTATTGGCAAACATCTCCCGGGTAACACTGATGATCGCGATCTTGTCCTCGCTGTGCATCTCCAGAGTATCAAGGACCATCTTCAACAACTGCAACCGGTTAACACTGGAGTTCTCGAACAACTTACCAGCAACTTCCGAGGATTTGACCCCTCGACTCAGTAATTCTCCCGCCACCCTGAAAGTGTCGGCCGAGGTCGATGAATACATGAACGAACCGGTATCCGTGACCAGAGCAGTGTAAAGGCAATAGGCAGAATCGTAAGAAACCTCCGCCCCGAGTGCCACCATCAGGTCATAAACCATCTCGCCGGTCGAAGCCCGGTCCGGATCAACCCAATGCAGATTACCAAAAAGCCGGTGGCCGGCATGATGATCGATCATGATCACCTGACTGGCACTCAACAATCGTTCAGCAGCCTTGCCCAGGCGCTTCCGATCGGCACAATCGACTGCAACTACGCAGTCAAACCCGGCCGGATCGGGTAGTTCCTTCTGCAACTTCGCAGAGCCGGGCAGAAAATCATAAAGATGACTGACCTCTTCCTCACCATAGAGAAAAACCTTTTTGCCAAGGGCTTCAAGGCCTTCCCCGAGAGCGATCTGCGACCCCAACGCATCACCATCCGGATAGATATGGGTAGCGATCAGAACGCTATCTGCCTCTTGCAGGGCTTTGACGATCTCATTCGGAGGACTGATCATCTTCGCTGGCGATCTCCTGGAACAGTTTATCCATCTCAGCCATCTTCGCGATGCTCTGATCGTATTTGAACTCTAGGTCGGGGACATAACGCATGCCCAATTCACGGGCCAGATGACTCCTGATAAAACCACTGGCGCTTTTCAGGCCGGCAGCGACCTCCTCGATATCTTCGTTGAGGGTGCTGAAGTAGATCCAGGCCCGCCGCAGATCCGGAGTGATCTTAACCTGGGTAATGGTAGCACCATACACCCGCGGATCCTGGATCTTGCGCAGTAAAAGAGTGGCAACCTCGCTCTTTATATTATCGGCAACCCGGGCCGGACGTCTCCCTACTTTTTCACCAAGCTCAGGCAGGGCGAATCTGGATTTTGACTTCTTGGATGCCATTATTATAGGACCCCGGCAACCTCGTTAAGCACAAAGGCCTCGACAACATCACCAACCTTGATGTCGTTGAAATTCTCTAAACTAAGACCGCATTCGAAACCGGACTGCACCTCTTTAACATCATCCTTGAAGCGCCGCAGGGAATCGATCTTGCCGGTATAGACCACCACCCCGTCACGGACCAGGCGGATATTGGCAGTACGCTCTACCCGACCCTCGGTGACATAACTACCGGCAATAGTGCCGGCTTTGGGATGACTGAATATCTCCCGGACCTCAACACTGCCGATAACCTCTTCTTCAAAGGTCGGCTCAAGAAGCCCGGTCATTGCCAGACGGATATCGTCAAGGGCATGATAGATAACATCATAATAGCGAATATCGACACCTTCATCCCTGGCCAACGCCTTGGCTTTCGGGGTCGGCCTGACGTTAAAACCGAAGATCAGTGCCTCTGAAGCAGCGGCCAGCAGGATATCAGACTCGATAACTGCCCCGGTACCTTTGTGAATGATCTTGACTTTGACCGCATCGGTGCTGAGCTTTTCTATCGCCGCACCAAATGCCTCCAGGGTCCCCTGGACGTCGGCTCTGAGTACAACCCGGAGTTCCTTCTTCTGGCCCTCCTCCAGATGCTCGAAAAGGTTATCCAGGGATATCTTGGTGGTGGTGGCCAGCTCGGATTCCCGCTGTTTGATATGCCGCTGGTTACTGATATTGCGGGCCGTCTTATCGTCCGGCACCACAATGAACTCATCGCCTGCCCTGGGGACACCACTGAGCCCGTGCACTTCGACCGGCATGGAAGGACCGGCTTCCTTGAGAACTGCGCCCTTGTCGTCATGCATCGAACGGACCTTACCATAATGCTCACCGACCACGAAGGCATCACCCACTTTAAGGGTGCCGTGCTGGACCAGAATGGTGGCAACAGCGCCGCGGCCCTTGTGGAGTTGAGCCTCAACCACCCAGCCTTTGGCATTCCTGGCCGGGTCGGCTTTCAATTCGAGAATCTCGGCCTGCAGGAGGATCTGTTCCACCAATTCATTGATCCCGGTACCTTTAGTGGCAGAGGTCTCGCAGAATATGGTCTGACCGCCCCACTCTTCAGGGGCAAGATCATATTCTGCAAGCTCTGCCTTAACCCGATCAGGATTGGCGTTATCCTTGTCGATCTTATTGACAGCTACGACTATCGGTACACCTGCCGCCTTGGCATGATTGATCGCCTCACGGGTCTGGTCCATCACCCCGTCATCGGCAGCCACGACCAGCACGACCACGTCGGTTACCTGGGCGCCACGTGAACGCATTTCTGTAAAGGCCTCATGGCCGGGAGTGTCCAGAAAGACCACCTCACCAAAAGCAGCCTTAACGTGGTGAGCGCCGATATGCTGGGTTATACCACCAGCTTCGCCAGCGGCCACATCGGTTTTACGGATCGCATCAAGGATCGAGGTCTTGCCGTGATCGACATGTCCCATTACGGTGACGACCGGCGGCCTGGAAACTTCCTCGCCGCCCTCATATGCCTCTTCGATGCTGATAACGGTTTGTGCTTCGGTAACACCCTGCTCTACTTCATAGCCAAAATCACTGGCGACCAGAAATACCTCACATTCATGGACGAGGAATACCAC
>CBDVDF010000089.1:0-6714 GCA_965372675.1 uncultured Desulfobacterales bacterium | reverse complement strand
ATATTATGCTGAGCGGTTCATTTGCAATGGTTGGTATCTCCAGCCAGTAAATGTCTTCCTGTCCCGCAGGCAATTTGTTGTTCCTGCGGGTTTATTTTAATCATAGTTATTATGAGAGGCTCTTTTTTGGCCCTTTTATCGATCAACCCGGAAAACCCTCAGTCAAGGCTGATAAGTCAGGTCGTTGATCATTTGCGACGGGGCGGGGTCATCTGTTATCCAACCGATACCGTTTATGGGATTGGTTGTGATATATTCAATCAGAAAGCCGTAAAGCGGATCTACCAGCTCAAAAAAAGGCCAAAGCATAAACCGTTTAGTTTCATGTGTGGTGACCTGAAAGATCTCAGCAGGTACTGCTATGTTTCCAACTTTGCTTATCGGTTGATGAAAAAGAACCTGCCGGGCGCCTATACTTTCATCCTGCCTACTCTGAAGATAGTGCCTAAAATATTAACCACCAAACAAAAAACGGTGGGCATAAGGGTGCCGGATAATGCGATCTGTCGGGCTCTTATAGAAGAGCTTGGCAATCCGATCCTCACCACCAGCGCGATGGCTGAAGATGAAGATGAGCCGATGTCCGAAGCGTATGAGATCGAGGAGCGTCTTGGCAGTCAACTGGATCTTATCGTTGACGGGGGACCGGTCTACCCGGCCCCATCGAGTCTTATCTCTCTGGTCAATGACGATATCGAAGTGCTGCGCTATGGAAAAGGGGATACCAGCCAGTTCGAATAAACCGGCTGGGGAGCCCGGCTGATCCTAAGATCCCGGGCAGAACGGAGTAGTTATTTTTTACCGGCCAGAGGTTCCTTCAGGGATTTGCTCATGGTGAAGTGTAGGGTCTTACGTTCGGGAATGTTCATGATCTCCCCGGTCTTCGGATTCTTGGTGCTTCTCGCTTTGCGCTTGCGGACACTGAAACTTCCAAAACCTCTGATCTCCACCCGTCGTTCTTCGATAAGGGCCTCAACGATCGTCTCCAGGAGAATGTCCACGGCTTTACCTATATCTTTTTTGAGGTAGCCGTCCATTCTGGCGGTTACTTCATCGATCAGATCTTTTTTCAGCATAGCTTGTTGTCCCCTCATTATTTGTAAACAGCGCTATTTATTGAGCTATACTCCACTCGTAGGAAAGCATCGGGTGGAGGAATGATTTATCGTTAAACAGGGTGCTGCTACTGTCGCCGACCAGGAGTCTGAGCAGAGAAAAATTCTCCTTGATCGGATATACCAGTGGCGGCATTTCTTCTTTAAGTCCCGCCAATCTGGCGGCCAGCATTACGGCATCATTGAGGTTGCCGAACTTATCAATAAGCCCGACAGCCAGAGCCTGCTCTCCGGAGTAGATCCGACCATCGGCCAGCTTACGGACCTCTTCCAGTGGCAGATCCCGGCTCTCGCTCACTGCGGAGATAAACTGTTCGTGGACATTGTCGATTATGTCCTGGATCAGCATTTTCTCTTCGGCGGTCATCGGCCGGTCGGTGGCGCCGATATTTTTAAGCTTGCCGCTTTTGATCACTTCCGACCGGTAGCCGATCTTCTTGAAGATCTCGGCCAGATTAGCAAACTTGATAATAACCCCGATGCTGCCGGTCAGCGTGCCTTTGCTGGCCATGATCTCACTGGCACCCAAGGCTGCGTAGTAACCACCGGAAGCGGCGACAGACCCCATCGAAGCGACTACTGGTTTTGCCTGGGCAGTCCTCTTAACCTCTTCAAATATCTCCTGTGAGGCCCCAACGGCCCCGCCGGGGCTGTCAATTCTCAGGACTATAGCTTTGATACTCCGATCTCTACGAAACCGGGTAAGTTCCTGAAGGGTTTTTTCCGGAGAGGTGATCATCCCCTTAAGCTCAACAACCCCTATTTTGCCTGCCCCGGCTTTGAATAGCCCGGAACCGGCGGAGTTAGAGAGCAGGGGAAGAAAAAAGGTCATTCCGATCCAGGTGCAGATAAAGACCCCGGCCAGGATTGAGATCCCCATGACTACCGGGTGCTTCTGACGGAATGACCTTTTATTTTCAACCATCAAGATAACGGCAGATTATTTCTGCTCGCCTTCATCTTCCTGGTCAGCAACTTTGGTCTCCATTTCCTCCTTAAGGAGGTCGCCGAGGGTTGCAGGAGCCTTGCTTGCTTCTTTGGCCTGATAAGCGTTGTAGTTGCCTTTGTCGGAATCATCGGTCAGGGCCTTGATGGACAGGCCGATCTTCCGGTCCTTGGCGGACACATTGATTATCATGGTTTCCAGAGAGTCACCAACAGTGTACATGCCGACAGGCGTGTCCACTTTCTCTTTGCTGATCTCTGAAACGTGAACCAGACCTTCGATGCCCTCTTCCAGTTCAACAAATACTCCGAAGTCGGTGGTGTTGGTGATCTTGCCTGCGACTTTGCTTCCCGGGGGATATTTTTCGATCGCAGCCAACCACGGATCCGGCTCAAGCTGTTTGATCCCCAGAGAGAATCTTTCGTTCTCCCGGTCGATCTTAAGAACTACGGCCTGGATGGTTTCAGCCTTGGCATAGTTCTCGGAAGGATGCTTGATCCTTTCGGTCCAGGAAAGATCCGAGACATGGATCAGGCCGTCGATACCTTCTTCAATACCGATAAAAACTCCGAAATCGGTGATGTTCTTGATCTTGCCTTCGATGATCGAACCGACCGGATAGTTTTCTGAGACCAGGTCCCAGGGGTTGGGCTGCAGTTGTTTCATGCCGAGGGAGATCCGTTTGGCATCTGCATCGATATTGAGGATCTGGATTTCGACTTCTTCGCCGATATCGAGGATCTTGGAAGGATGCTTGGTCTTTTTCGACCATGACATTTCGGAAATATGGATGAGGCCTTCAACGCCCTCTTCCAGTTCGGCAAAAACACCATAATCGGTGGTGCTGACTACACGACCGGCTGTTTTGGTGCCTATCTGGTAACGTTCTGCAACGGTTTTCCAGGGGTCTTCTTTGAGCTGTTTGACGCCGAGAGAAACTTTGTCGGTCTCTTTGTCATATTTGAGGACTTTGACCTCGATCTCTTCATTGACCTTGAACAGCTTGGAGGGATGAGAAACACGTCCCCAGGAGAGATCGGTGATATGGCAGAGGCCGTCCATGCCGCCGAGGTCGATGAAAATACCGTAGTCGGTGATATTGGTGATCGATCCTTTAATAATGGCACCCTCTTCCAGGGTACTCCGCATCTGCTCCCGAAGTTTGCTGCGCGCTTCTTCGAGAATGGCACGGCGGGAGATCACCACGTTATTTCTTTTGCGGTTATATTTCAGTACTTTGAAATCGAAAGACTGACCGATCAGGTTGTCCAGATCTTTAACCGGACGAAGATCGATCTGAGAATACGGCAGGAAAGCGGGGACGCCGATATCAACTGAAAGGCCGCCTTTGACCCGGCTGTCGATCCGTCCTTGAATGACGTCGTCAGCTTCCTGGATCTTGGCGATAGCTTCCCAGACCTTGATGCCGATAGCTTTTTCACGGGAGAGGGTGATACCGCCGTCGTCTCTGCGGTTTTCAACGAAAACGTCAAAGGTATCGCCTTCTGCTACTGCAGCTGTTTCTCCATCTTCCTTGAACTCGGACAAGTAGATGGTGCTTTCTGATTTGTCGCCGATGTCGATGATGGCATGGTCTTTGGTGATGCCGATCACGGTACCGAGTACGACTTCGCCAACAGCTGCTACCTTTACCTCGCTGTCTTCGAACAGCTGGGCAAAAGAACCTGCGGGAGCGTCTGCTGGGGTTGTGGGTTGGGTTGTGTGGTTTACCATTAAATTAATTCCTCCTTCCAGTTTATAGAAAGCGGTTATATACCAGAGACCACGACCAAAAACAACAGTTTCTTGATAAAAAAACAGCTATCGGCAGAAAAGGGAGGGGCGTCGGCTCAGGTCACTGAATTAATGTCTGTTTAGTGACTTGCAGACTTGGATTTGGGGCGGCTTTCGAGGGAACCGTTCCGGCCGGTCAGGCGGAAGTTTCCGGGGTGTTGGAAACGATCTTGTTCCCGCCCTGGCCTTTCGCCAGGTAAAGGGCCTGGTCGGTCCGGCGGAACAGGGAGGAGATGTCATCATCGATATTGTTATCGCTGCGAATGAATTTGGCGACTCCCAGGCTCAGTCCGGTGCCGGTAAAGTAATGTTCATTATAAGAGGCCAGGATCCTTTAGCCGACCATAGCAACCTGTTCGTGGATAATATGGGGCGTGATGATCGCGAATTCGTCGCCACCATGTCTGAAGATCAGGTCGACATCCTCCCTGGTACAGTTTCTAAGGATATTGCCGATCTCGATCAGTACCTGGTCGCCTTGCTGGTGCCCGTGCTCGTCGTTGTAATTTTTGAAATTGTCCACATCGATCAGGGTCAGGAAGACCGAATATCCCTGGCGGTCGGCCCTGTGGACTTCTTCCCGGAGCTTTTTGTCAAAATAGCGACGGTTGAAAAGACCGGTCAGGGAGTCGCAGTTGGAAAGATACTCCAGATTGCTGATCATTCGCTGTTCCCGCAGGATCCGGTTTATCTTTGCTTCGAGTTCGTCCGAGTTGAATGGTTTTGAGATAAAATCGCTGGCCCCGGCCCGGATCACGTCCATGTAGCTGAAAGTGCCGGTATAGCCGGTGACTACTATAACCCGGGTGTTCGGGTATTCTTTGTCGATATGGACAAGAAGGGTCATGCCATCGACCTCCGGCATCATCATATCGGTAATAACTATGGTGAACTCTTGCTTCTCGAGGATCTCCATTGCTTCACGACCGTTATTGGCAGCGACGTAGTCGAATCCGAAGGCGTTTATGGAAATACCCAGGAGCTCGAGGACCAAGGGGTCGTCATCGACAATGAGGATCTTTTCTTTTGCCGGCGGGCTATTTTGTTCTGTAGTAGTCATTCAGGATGTCTTGATGATCAAAAACCAATGGTGGTAGTTTGTCTTGGCTGAAAACAGCTGCTTCCAGGGCATCGTCTCCCCCGGTCGGTTGACCTCCGGCACTGGCCAGAAAAACGGTGCTGATCGTATGCAACCTTGAGTCCCGGCCCGGGTCTGAATAAGAATGCAACTGCCCCTTGAGGATAACTTCCAGGCCGGTCTCTTCCAGGGCTTCCCGGCGGGCAGCATCTTCCAGGGTTTCGCCGTAATCGACAAAACCTCCCGGCAAAGCCCATCCGTACGGAGGATTCTTTCTTTTGATCAGGATAATCCCTTCGCCGTTTTCTATTATAACATCAACGGTAGGAACAGGGTTGCGAAATTTTTTCAGCGGCTTCCCGCACTTGTCACAGTTCATTTTTTTGGCAGTGTCAATAAAACAGCTCAGTTGTTTTGATAGAGGTTTTTGATCCCCTGCCAGTTGTCGACGGCGAGCAGGGTGTGTCTGCCAAAATTCCAGGGCTGGTTGTAGACGATCGGAGTTATGCCTGCTTTTTTGGCCAGCAGGTTGCAGGTCATCGCCCGGTCATCGATAAAATGGCTCAGGCCCATGTCCCGGATATGGTCAGCCTTGTCATCGTGATCGCCGGTAGCGACCAGTCTGCTGTCAGCAAAAGCCGAATCGCTCAAATGGAGTTCAAGCCATGCGGAGATCGGTCCGGCCTCAGGCCGTGCCGTTATAAAGGTAAGGGGAGCTTTCAGGGCGAATTCTTCAAGGACCGTTAAGGCGTTTTCCATTGGCAAGAGGCCGGAGTCGATAGGATCGATCATCAGCCTTGAAAAGATATCGTCGATTATGGCCGGGTCGATATCGAGACATTCCTCGACCATGAAGTCGGTTATTTCTCCCGGGGAGACTTTGATCGCATAATCTTCGTCGGCCAGGCGGATGAAGGCCTCCATGGTATCGGCAACTACGCCGTCGATGTCGAACCCCAACTGTCCAGGCGCTATTTGCATTGGCAACTTCCTTTGATCGTCCGGTCAAGTTTAAAAGAGGTGCTTATTTTGCCCCATGGATCGAGGGCAGTCAAGAGCAAGCAGGGAAACAGTCTTTATTTAAGGATAATCGATGCTGGCCAGTATGCTTGACAAATAGTCATAAAGAAGCCATAATGCCGGTTGCTCTAATGCTTATATGGTTGAAATTCATCCTTGTGCGATCAGAGGAAATGGTCTTTGTTTGTAATCTCCCCTGAGAGCTATCTATCTAATATTCGGAGTTTTTATTTACAATGAAGCTTCCTGCATTAAAGATCGGTCCATTTGAAGCTCCTATCCCCCTGGTTCAGGGTGGGATGTCCATTGAAGTTTCTACCTCTGCTCTGGCCATCCCGGTCGCCGAGTGCGGCGGCATCGGCACGATCGGTGGCTCATCGATCGATATAGATGCGCTTAAGGCGGACATCCGCAAGGCTAAAGAGGCAACCAAGGGGATTATTTCGGTGAACATTATGTTCGCCATGAAAAACTTCTATGAACTGGTTATTGCTTCCATCGAAGCCGGCGTTGACATAATCGTCACCGGCGCCGGTTTTTCAAGGGATGTTTTCAAGATCGGCAAGGAAACCGGCACCCCGATCGTCTCGATCGTTTCTTCCCCTGCCTTCGCCAGATTGGCTGAAAAGCTTGGTGCTGCCGCCATCGTTGTCGAAGCCAAGGAGGCCGGCGGCCATCTCGGTACTGACCGTGCGTTGCGGGATCTTTTTCCGGAGATCAGGAAGGTTGTCAAGAAGGTGCCGCTGATCGCCGCCGGCGGC
>CBDVDF010000088.1:0-6742 GCA_965372675.1 uncultured Desulfobacterales bacterium | reverse complement strand
GCTATTGACGGGATTCCAAATCTTAAAGGTTATTAACCAAGATCAGAAAGAGTTGTCTCTGTCCCATAATCTGTTGTTATGCGGTCTTTTCTAAGATATCTGTCTGTAGTAGCAGCAATCAAAAAGACGGCTGAGAGGATTTCCAATCGTCTTTTTTGTCTAATCTAAAGTTAAGATTGGTGGACCTATACGTAACAAAACCTGTTTTGCTCAACCTATCCCGTATTTTGTGTGGTAGATTGGCAAGAAGCAAAGGGTGTATGAACAATAATAGTATTGTTCGGAAAGTTCATTCCGCTAAAATGTTTTTTGTCAAAAAGACAAACTACTGCCAAGTCAAACTCTCTTATACCACCAGGGTTCTGTTTAATCCCCCCTTGAGGGGGGCACCCCAAGGGCACTTCCTGCGGGGCGCATAAGTCTCGATGTCTCGCGAACTCGCTTATCGATTTGAGCAGACCAGCTGCTCAACTCAGCTTTAACACCTTGTGGCTCCATATTAACTGAGATATAAACGCAGAGAATAATGAACAGACACTGGAACAAACCACATTTCCCTACGAGTATTGAAACAATTAAACTTCTAATTGCATTAACAATGCTCTTCGCCTGCCTGCTGCTTTCATCAATTGCTCAAAGCTCTACTAATATTGATCTTTCAGACGAAGAAAAGGAGCATCTCGCAGCAAAAGGGAGAATCACCATGTGTGTTGACCCCGACTGGATGCCGTATGAGAGGATCGACGAACAGGGTAAGCATGTGGGAATCGCCGCCGACTTCATGTCTGAGTTCCAGAAAAAAATCCCAGTCCCGATTGAACTAGTGCTGACTGAAAGCTGGAAGGAATCCCTCGAAGCGGCAAAATCCCGCCAGTGCGACATCCTGTCCCTGCTGAACGAAAGCCCGCAGCGGCGTGAATACCTGAACTTTACCGATCCTTATCTCACCGACTCCGTTGTCATCGTCGCCAGAGATGATGTCTTTTACCTCGACGGACTGGAATCGTTGTCTGGTCGCAAACTCGGCGTTGTCGATGGCTATGTCTACGAGGAGAAGATCCGGAAGCAATACCCGGAGATCATAATCGTTCCAGTAAAATCGGTCGGAGAGGCCCTGCGCAAAGTTTCAGACGGAAAGATTTATGCAACTCTGGACGCCCTGTTTATTATCACCAGCAATATTCAGGAACTCGGCCTCAGCAACCTCAAGATTGCCGGCCAGACAGGTCTGGACAATGCCTTCAGAGTCGGGGTGCGTAAAGACGATCCGATCCTGCTGTCCGTGTTCGACAAGCTGATTAAGAACTTGGACGATACTACCCGCAATGCCATCCTCAGAAGCTGGTACACCCTAAAATTCCAGCACGGCACCGATTGGAGAATAGTATGGCAGGTCACGGCTATCGCCATTATCATCCTGTGCCTGCTCGTCTACATCACCCTCTCAACTCGACGCTTTAATCGTAAACTCGCCAAAGCCAACGAACACCTGCACAACAAGAATCTGTAACGCATGAGGGCAGAAAAGAATTTGCAGAAATGTGAGCAGTAACTGAAAAAAGCAAACGACGAGCTGGAGCAGCGGGTCGAAGAACGCACTCTGGAACTGAAGAAGACCTACAACCAGCTGTTGCATGCCGAGAAACTTGCCACATCCGGTAGCATTGCCGCCTCCCTGGCCCACGAGTTCGGTAATCCGCTCTACGGGATCAAAGGGGTCCTGACTTCTATTGCTGCTCAACAGGATCTCCTCCCGAAAGACCACGTTCGAATGGCCTCAATGGCCGTGGACGAATGCGACCGGATGAGTCACCTGCTCCAGAGCCTGCAAGACTTCAACCGCCCTACCTCCGGCGAAAAAACCCTTACCAACCTGAATCGGGTCATTGATGACATTATCAGATTCGCCCGCCGTAATCTTGAGCGCAAAGCTATTGTGATTAAGAAAGATTATGACCCTGTCCTGCGGCCGATCATGGTCATCACCGACCAGATCAAGCAAGTTATCATGAACCTGATCAACAACAGCATACATGCCTGTGCCAAGGGAGGAGTGATCTCCATCAGCACCAGCGCCAATGAAAATAATGACATTATCCGGATCAGAGACAACGGGCATGGCATTAAAGAGGGTGATTTGCCACATATTTTCGAACCTTTCTTCACCACCAAAAATATCGCAATGGGCACCGGTCTGGGATTATCGGTCAGCTACGGGATCATCCGGCGACATGGCGGCACCATTGAGGTAAAAAGCAAACCGGGTGAAGGTGCCACTTTCACCATTACCCTGCCGATAGAGGATAAAGAGGATAAATGAACTAAAAACCGGGATGTAATTATATCTACAGATAAAGTAAAGATTACGTGCCATAACCTATGGTTTTCAGGGGTGGCAAAAAGTTAAGATTGGTAGGTGTAACCTTAACTTCTGGTGTCTATTGAAACAGGGGGAGTCCACCCTCAGATAAATTTAGAACCCACCCCATACACCGAGCCGATCAACTCCTCATCCGGGTCCGGTTTGGAGATCTTCTTACGGAGTTTCTTTATATTACGGTCAATGGTCTGGTCACTGACGATGCGCTGATCGGTGTATATTTTGTTCTGTAATCATTCTGTAACCATAAGCAATCAAAAAGACGGCTGAGAGGATTCTCAATAGTCTTTTTTGTCTAATCTTTACTTCATCTTTTCCTTCCCCTCTCATGTACTCAGTGTGGTAATCTGTTAGGGGTTGATATAAAGATATTAGGTGTCTCTAAAAGAAGAGAGAGTCCATCGGGAGAGGCAAGTGGTAACACAATCAATTATGCTCATGTATGTGGTCGGGATGCTGTTTGGCCTGATTGCAGGCTTTGTCATGCATCGCTCCGATTACTGTGTGGCCGGGATGTTCAGAGATATCTTCATGTTTCGCAAGACCTTCCGGCTCAAGGCCCTCGGTCTGCAGATCGTCCTGACCATGATCGCCTTTGAGACGGTCCGGCTCCTCAACCTTCTGCCCCTTTATCCATTCCCCTTCTTAGGCGCTCCGTCTTTGGCCAATATTATCGGAGGTTTCCTTTTCGGGGTAGGCATGGTCCTGGCCGGCGGTTGTGTGGTGGGAACTCTGTACAAGATGGGGGCTGGCAGCCTGCTAAGTGCCTGTGCCTTTGTCGGCCTTATCCTCGGTAGCGCGATATATGCTGAGATTCATCCTTGGTGGGCGACGATCATCAAGAAAACAACTTTCTGGGCTGAGTATAAAACCATACCTCAGCTTACCGGTCTCAGTCCGTCCATATTCGTTCTGGGCGCTACTGTTGTTGCCTTGCCTCTTTTCCTTAAATGGCGGGCTATGAACAAGTGGGAAGTCGAATCCCGGGTAAGGGGTTATCTCCAGCCCTGGAGAACCGCGGTGGTCTTGGCGGCAATAGGGTTGGTTTCATACCTGCTGATCGGTATGCCAATGGGAGTCAGCACTACCTATGCCAAGATGGCCGCTATGGTGGAAAACGTTTTCGCTCCGGCACACGTGGCTGCCCTGCCTTTTTTCCAGGGGGAACCCCTTAACCTTGTCCACCCTTCAAGTGGAGCCTTGTTGATCGGCGGCGCCGGGCCTCTCTTCGACCATATTTGGGTAATCCAATTCCCGTTGATCGCCGGAATCGTTCTTGGCAGCGCCATATCGGCCCTGCTCCTCAGGGAGTTCAAGATTTATTGGCGGTTGCCAGCAAAGCAGTTCTTGATAACCTTAGGGGGAGGTACTCTGCTGGGTCTGGCTTCCAGGCTGGTGCCGGGCTGTAATGTCTGGCATTTAATGGGCGGTATTCCTATCTTCGCGATGCAGAGTATCTTGTTTCTGGCAGGGCTGCTGCCCGGGGCGTGGGCGGGAAGTATGATCTTATCACGTTTACTGAGAAGTAAATTATGCAAATATGACCAAGGCTGACAACTATGACCAATGAAATGCCAGAGATAATCGAAGTAGATATGCGGGGCCAGGTATGCCCTTCTACTCTGCTCGTCGCCATGGATAGCATCAACCAGAACCAGGAAGAGCTGAACAGCCACAAGGTGAAGTTGCTGATCAAAACAGATAACCGGGATGCGATAACTACCATCCCCGGGACTGCAGAGAACATGGGCTATGAGACCGAGGTTACACCGCAAGACGGTTTCTATGAGATCCTCATCTACCGAACCACATAATACAAGTTATGCCTATGAACCTTAGCGAATTTCAGCAACTGGTCAGCCAGGCCATTAAGGAGCAGGACGAATCACTATCCGGCCAGGCCATTGATTCGAAGTATGAACCTCTGGCTGCCCTGATAAACGATCTCCTGCAGGAGAATAATGCCCTGCGTAACAATCACCAGGTGGCGGTGGATTATATTCGTGACAAGATCAACCAGATGCTTAAGGTGATCGGCACCGCCCCTTTAAAACCAGAGGAACTGGACGAAAAACATCTTATTGCCCTGGACCCCTTGGGCATCATCTCCAGGTCATTTAGCCAGATCCTGGATCATTCAAATCTAACTAACAAGGATCTGCGTCTGGCCAAAGACGAGATCCAGGCGATCTTCGAGTCGGTGGGTGGCGGTCTGCTGGTCATGGATAACAACAGGAAAATACTGACCTCAAACAGTCAGTTCAGGGCAATGTTCTCCCCCCATGAAAATGAAATTGTCGGTAGGACCTGTTACGAGGTTATCTGCGGGAACAAAGATCATCCCCGGGAGAACTGTTGTTTCAAGCAAATGACGGAGAGCGGCCAGTTAGCAACACAAGCGGATTGGCGACTCGGTGATAAGCATTTCAGTGTTGTTGCTACGCCCATCAAGGACAGTTCAGGCAATATTGTCAGATGTGTTCTCCTTTATATAGATATTACTGAATTGATCAAGGTCAGGATAGCCCTCGACGACGAAAGAGAAAGGCTTGCCATAACCATGGGGAGTATCGCCGAAGGGGTAATTGCCACTGATAACGAGGGCAGGATAGCCCTGATGAATAAAGTGGCCACGGAGCTGACCGGCTGGTCAGAAGAAGAAGCAATGTCACAGCCGATCTGTTCGGTAATGAATGTTGAGGACCAGAGTGAAGCAAAATCCTGTAGTGACTTTTTCGCTGACATTATACTCCACAAAGAACCCCGGGTGGAAAGGATCGACAATACTATCCTTATCGATCGGCATGGGACCAGAAGAGACATCTACCTGAATGCGGCCCCGATCCACCAGTATGATCGGAGTATCGCCGGGACGATCTTGATATTTCGTGATATTACGAAAGAAAAACGCTTAGACGAAGAACTGACTAAAGCTAATCGACTGGAGTCCTTAGGTGTCTTTGCCGGCGGTATCGCCCACGATTTCAACAACCTTCTTACCGGCGTACTGGGCAATGTCTCCCTGGCCAAGATCATGGCCGACCCCAAAGGTAAAATTCACCACCTGCTGGATGAAACTGAGAAGGCAACATCTCGGGCCAAGGGTCTTACTCAACAGCTTCTGACCTTTGCCAAGGGCGGTATGCCTGTCAAAAAACTTGTTTCGACCGGGGAACTTATTAAAGAGTCGGTTGAGTTCAGTCTCCGTGGCTCAGGCTTTAGCTTTGACTTGAAGATGGCAGACGATCTTCTGCCGGTGGAGGTGGATGAAGGTCAGATCAACCAGGTGATCCAAAATCTGGTTATCAATGCCCTCCAGGCAAGACAGAAAGATGGAGGGGTCATCGAGCTAACTGCTGACAATGTTGATATTGCCGATAACCAGGAACCACTCCTGGCTCCGGGCAGGTATGTAAAAATAACCGTAACCGACCACGGCAAGGGGATCTCCCCAAATAGCCTCACTCAGATTTTCGACCCATTTTTTACCACGAAGGAGAATGGTACAGGCTTAGGTCTGGCAACCTGCTATTCGATTATCAGCAAGCATAATGGCAATATCACGGTTGAATCCGAAGAAGGCAAGGGCGCGACCTTTTTTGTATATTTGCCGGCCTCGGACAAAGAGTTTGTGGAAAGCCCCAAGACCACTACAGAGATTCGAGAGAGTTCGGGCAGAGTTCTGGTTATGGACGATGAAGATCTGGTCAGAACGATCACCAAAGAGATGCTGGAGCACAGCGGCTATGAAGTAGAACTGGCTAATGACGGCACCAAGGCTATAGAGAAATACAAAAAAGCCGTGCAGGAAGGACGGCCTTTCGATGTTGTGTTGATGGACTTGACCATACCCGGTGGTATGGGAGGGAAGGAAGCTATCTTGGAACTGTTGACCTTCGACCCCAAAGTCAGGGCCATAGTGGCCAGCGGTTATTCAAATGACCCCGTCATGGCTGATTGCCAGAGCTACGGTTTCCGCCGGGTTATCCCTAAGCCATATAAACTCAAAGAACTAAGTGCGGTAATCGCCGAAGTCATCGAAGAGACGAACCGGGATTAACCCCTCTCACCCTCAGATAAATTTGTAACCCACCCCATACACCGAGCCGATCAAATCCTCCTCCGGGTCAAGTTTGGCGATCTTCTTGCGGAGTTTTTTTATATGACTGTCAATGGTCCGGTCGCTGACGATGCGCTGGTCGGTGTATATTTTGTCCATTAACTGGTCCCTGGAGTATATCCGTCCGGGGTTTGCAGCCAGAAAACTCAGCAGCTTGAATTCAACGGCGGTCAGTTCAAGGTCAACTCCATGCAAGGACGCCTGGTAGCGGGCCTCATCGAGGATAAGTCCCTTGGCCTTAA
>CBDVDF010000087.1:0-6753 GCA_965372675.1 uncultured Desulfobacterales bacterium | reverse complement strand
TTATCCGGTCGGCCCGGGCGACGATAAGCCGCAGGACCACAAAGAGGATGAACATACAGAGAAAAGCAATACCACTGATCATGCCCTGCAGCTTTATGGTCGCCAGATAATCTTCGGACATATCCTGGACGACCTCAATAACACCCAGCACCTTGTCAGGGGTCTTACCAGAGCGCAACGGGATATAAGAGGTCAGTCGATATGAGGGCAATTCGGCGCCGGGCAGCAGGCTCAAGATCGAACCGCTCACCGCCAGACGTGAAGCGCTGCGTCCTTCCCGGGCGCTCAAAAACGCTTCACCACCCTCGTTCTCAAGGCCGACCCGTTCGGTTACCGTACTGTAAACCACCACATCCTTCTGCTGATCAAGAATGCTTACCGACTCGACCTTCATGCCATGGGTGACATTACGGATAATGACATCGAGCCGCTTCTGCTGACCGGGATGACTGGGAATAATGCTGCCATAGCGAAGATAGGAGGGCATGATGAAACGGTCATATACCTGATGGTTGACGTTACGGGCAAAGACCAGAGCATACTCCTCACTCCTCCTCAGCATCACCCCATTGGCATGATTTGAGATCAGGGTGGCAAAGATCGGGGTAAACACCAGAAAGACCAGCAGAGTGGTGAAAGAAAAAAACTTCACCAGCCCAAAAGGCTTGATAGAAACTATGTCAACCAGATCGTCCATTTTTATTGCTCCTCCGGCCGGCAGACCCCGCATCTTCTGCATTTGGCAGTGTCACAGGGTTCGGTCACCTTCTCGCTTAAGGCCCGCCGGTACTCCGCCCAAAGGTAGTCCTGTTTTATGCCGTGGTCAATCACCTGCCAGGGGAACAGTTCCTCCCGGCCGCGGCTCCGCATCGCATAGTCTTCAGGCTTGATCCCCATTCTGCGAAAGACATGAGCCCAGTTGCCACCCTTAACAACATATTCGATCAGGGCTGGAGCCAGCCGGCGGTCGCCCCTGGCCAGTACCGCCTGGAGAAATGCCCGCTCCGGCTTCTCCCCCATTATTTTCAGGTTAGCCGTCCCGGCCAGGTTCTTACGCAGGAACTTCAGTTTATCCTTCAGAGCTGTCACCCCAGCAAAGGTTTGGTACTGGAAAGGGGTCCAGGCCTTGGGCACAAAGGGGTTGATACTGAGGGTCAAGGTACTGAGCCTGCCCCGGGCCCGGCCCGGGATGGCCATGATCTCACGGACTTCTTTGACCAGTTCGACCATTTCGACCAGATCGTCATTATTTTCAGTCGGCAGACCGATCATGAAATACAGTTTGAGGTTGCTGATCCCGGCCTTGACCAGTTTCTCCGCCCCGCAACAAACATCATCACGACTGATCCCTTTATTGATCACTCTCCGCAAGCGCTCCGAGCCGCCATCTGGTGCAATAGCCACGGTCTTCAGGCCACTCTTGGCCAGAAGATCAAGCAACGAGTCACCGATCACATCCGCCCGCAGGGAAGAAAAAGAAAGCTGGCAGCCATCCATCAACAGCCGTTCAGCCACCTGCTGCAACTCTGCCGAATGGACCATTTCCATGCCGAGCAGGCCGATCTTCTTAGTTCCCTCCGGCCGCTCCTCAATTGCCGCCAAGATCGATGGCGCCGACCAGAGCCTCGGCGGCCGGTAGACAAAACCGGCCGCGCAGAATCGGCAGCCCTTGCTGCAGCCTCGACCGAGTTCGACCATATAGAGATCGGCAAACTCCGCGGCCGGCGATAGGACTTTCGAGTGAGCGGCTTTTCCCGGCTGCTCGATGCCGAGCCTGCTGACCCGCGGTGGCAGACCGTCTGCAACTTCGATGCTGCGGAGGATCTGATCTGGTCCGTAGGAAAAATTATAAAAATGCGGTACATAACAACCCGGCAGCTCACGACCCATATCCCGCAGCAACCGGTGCCTTTCTCCACCCGGAACCGCCGCTAATAGCCGCTCAAGAATGGCCGGCAGGACCGGTTCCGCCTCACCGACAACCACCATATCGACAAAAGGAGCCACTGTTTCAGGATTGATAAAACAGCACACTCCACCAGCAATGATCAGCGGGGTGCCGGCCTCGACCGGTTTATCCCACCGTTCTTCGGCCAGGGGATCAAGACCCGCCATGATCAGCATCCGGATCAATGCGGGGATATCCTGTTCAAAACTCAGCGAACAGAGGATGACTGGAAAATCCTCTAAAGGACGGGAAGATTCAACGGAGATTGGCCTGCCCTCACCTTCCGGCAGGAAGATCCGTTCACAGACCAGATCGGGGTGCTGGTTGACCAGATCATAGACCAGCTGCAGGCCGAGATTGGACATCCCGACCCGGTAATCATTCGGGAAGACGAGGGCCAACGGCAATCTGCCTTTCCAATTTTTCTTCCAGATGCCTCTCTCGCTGGCAAGATAATTATTGGTAGCAGGCCGTTGATGGCGCATTATGACATTTTTCGAATGGGATTTAGAAGTCTGTTAAAAAGACACATTTCGCCAGACCCGGGGTCAGACGAAGGATCAGTTCTCATTCCTGCGGATAAAGGTGGGGGTATCGAGCTTGTCCTCATCGAAACCAACATCTAGAAAAGGATTCTTGGTTCGTTTGATGCCATTCCCCTGCGGAGCTCCATTCTGGCCGCTCTTGTCCTGGAATGGCAGATTGAGGGCAACTGTCTCCCGGCGCTTGAGCATTGGCGCGACCTTGTCCGGCAGATCGGCCTCGGTGTTGATGCCGGTGGCGATCACCGTCACCCGCAGGGCCTCACCCAGGGTTTCATCAAAAGTGACCCCGAGGATTATATTGGCATCCTCATGGACCTCATCCTGGATGATACTGGTCACCTCGTTGACCTCGGCCATGCTCAGCAGATCCTCACGGGAGGAAATATTTACCAGCACACCCTTGGCGCCATCGATACTGATGTCCTGCAGCAGAGGGCTGGCGATAGCCATATTGATAGCTTCAGGCCCACGGTTATCTCCAACCCCTATCCCGGCCCCCATCAGGGCGGGGCCCATTTCATTCATGATCGCCTTGACGTCGGCGAAATCAGGATTGATATAACCGGGCAAATTAATGGTATCGGTGATCCCCTTGACGGCCTGGAGGAGGATATCGTCGGCCATTTTCATGCTGTCAATGAACCTGACGCCTTTACCAGAAAGGGGCAGCAGTCGATCATTGGGGATGGTGATGATGGTGTCGACATGCTTCTTCAGCATCTCCCAGCCCTTTTCGGCGTTCTTCATCCTGGTCCGCCCTTCAAAGGTGAACGGCTTGGTAACCACCGCCACGGTCAGGGCGCCAAGTTCTTTGCTGACCCTCGCCACCACGGGGGCAGCGCCGGTACCGGTACCACCACCCAGGCCGGCAGTAACAAAGACCATATCGCATTTGCCGATAACCTGGCGAATATCTTCAATACTCTCTTCCGCCGCTTCACGACCGCGCTCGGGGTTGGCCCCGGCCCCAAGCCCTTTGGCCAAGATGGGACCCAGGGGCAGACGGATGTCAGCCTTGGAATTCTCCAGGGCCTGAACATCGGTATTGGCCGCGATAAATTCAACTCCCAGGATATTATTACCCTCCATGGTATTGATCGCATTACCACCGCCACCACCAACACCTATGACCTTGATAACGGCCCGGGAATCACTATCGGCAAACTCGAACGACATCTAAACCTCTTGTCCGGTTGAGAGCATGGTTGTTTTTTTAGCCTTGTTGTTGATATTTATACCGCAAACGGCTGACTACTTCTAGAGATTTTTTTCAAATATTTCAACCTGTTCGGCAATTTTCAGAAAGAATTACCAAACCAGTCACGCATCCGCTCGATCAGGCGACTGATCATCCCTTCCTCGGTCTCCTTGAATCGCTGCGATGTCTCGTTCTTCATCCCGAAAAACACCAGGCCGATCGCGGTTGAAAATTGCGGGGTCTTGACCATATCCGTCATACCACCGACCTTGCGGGGATAGCCGATCCGGGCCGGCAGATCAAAGATCTGTTCCGCCAGGTCAACCATGTTGGCCAACAGGGAGCTCCCCCCGGTCAGGACCAGCCCGGCATTTACCGAGCCTCCGTAGGATGATTCATCAAGCTGCTGCTTGACCAGTGAGAACATCTCCTCCACCCTGGGCTCGAGTATCTCACCCATTACCCGCCGGGAAAGCCGCCGGGGCGGACGACCACCGACACTGGGCACATCGATAGCCTGGTCCCGGTCGATCATACCAGCCAAAGCTGAGCCATATTTTTCTTTAAGGATCTCCGCCTCCTTCAGCGGGGTCCTCAGGCCGATCGACAGGTCATTGGTCAGGTTGTGCCCGCCCAGGCCCAGGACAAAAGTATGCTTGATAGTACCGTCGGAAAATATCGCCAGGTCAGTAGTGCCACCGCCGATATCAAGCAGGCCGATGCCCATCTCCATCTCTTCCATGGTCAGGACCGCCTCGGCCGAGGCGATCGGTTCAAGCACTACGTCACAGACCTCAAGTCCGGCCCGATTGCAACACTTGACAATATTCTGCACTGCCGCCACCTGGCCGGTAACAATATGGACATTGGCCTCCAATCGCACTCCGGTCATACCTAACGGATACTGGATACCATCCTGATCATCGACCATGAACTCCTGGGGGATCACATGCAGCACTTCCTGGTCGGTGGGGATATGGACGGCGCTGGCCGCATCGATGACCCGATCAATATCATCCTGATTGATCTCCTGGTGTTTGATCGGCACCAGACCTCGACAGTTAAAACCCATGATATGTCTACCGGCGATGCCGACGAAGACTGCGGATATCTCACAACCGGCCATTTTCTCCGCATCCCTGACCGCACCACGGATTGACTCGACCGTGCTCTCTATGTTGACCACAACTCCACGCCGCAGACCAACAGAGGGGTGAATACCGACCCCGATAACATCCACCTCTTCGCCTCTGACTTCACCGACCACCGCACAGATCTTGGTAGTGCCGATATCAAGGCCGACAACAAGTTCTCCCCGCTCCTCTTTTACCATATTCTGCTCCGGAATCTTTTCTGGCCGTCACTACTTTCGACCACACATTTATCCTCTTCAGCCTCTCTTACTGCCAACCAGAACCTTGTCCTCAGTATAGTTGACCTGGATATAGGCAACTTTGTTGAACTCTTTACGTTTATACAGCCTATGAAGCACCTTGGCGAGGCGCCCGTATTTCAGCCTCATATCTCCTCGACCGAGACGGATAGGAAACGGTCGGTCCATCAGGAACAGCACTATGTTGTCTGCGCTGATCCTGAGTTCAGAGATATTCTGGTGGGGTAAATTAGGGTTGTTGTTCCGCGCCACATACTTAACAAAAAACAACGCCTCCTGTAAGGACACAGCCAATTCACCTGGCCACCCTCCCTTGCTTAAGCCGGAGATCACCGGGTAATCCAGGCTGTCAGCTCCTTTAGCAGAGGCAAATACGATCCCGTTCTTGTCGATATATTGCAGTGCCCCTCCCAGGTTGACCATCGCCACCGGCTGTCTTTCCCTGATCGAGATGATCAACCGGTCCGGCCATTTTCTGGTGACCTCGGCAAGCTCTATCCAATCGTCTTGCTTCAACCTGCTCTGCAAGTTATCAGCATCGATCGCCATCAGATTGGAATGGATATCGACCCCGCTCAGTTCAAGGACCTCGGCCTTGCTTAGCCGTTTACAGCCCTGGATCTCGATCGCGGCTACCTGGAAAAAATCCATCCGGGCCAGGATCTTCTGGCCCAGATACAATCCACCAATACCAACAGCTGCCACCAGAAGCCACAGGACAAACTTGCCAAAGATGTGGCGCTCCCTTGTCCCTGCCGCCGGCCACCGTTGGCGCTGGTAACGATAAGAGCCTGTGGTCCGCTTACTCCTCATCGCGCAGCGCCTCCCGGCCGATACCCAGAAACTCTACTTCCGGCTCCAGCTCAACTCCATGCATCTCCCTGACCCTTGACCTGACCAGTTTCATCAGGCTGATAATATCTGCGGCCGTGGCCTCGCCGGTATTGACGATAAAATTGGCGTGGACTTCGGAGACCAGCGCCCCGCCGACCCTGGTTCCCTTTAAACCGGCCTCCTCTATAAGCCGACCTGCTGGCGCCTTGGCCGGGTTCTTGAAGAACGAGCCGCCACTGGCCTGACCAACCGGCTGTTTGGTACGCCGCGCCTCGAGGTAGCCCCGACAGGTTTCTTTGATCAGGGCACTGTCCCCGGCTGTAAAAGCAAAGGTAGCAGCCAGGACCACCACTCCGGCCGACCGCTGCCAGTACCGGTAGCCAAAAACCAGCTCTTCACGCTTCCTGCTGGTGATCTTGCCGTCTTCAAGAAGAAGCAGCGAAACCAGAACATCCTTGATCTCCCTGCCCTGGGCTCCGGCGTTCATCACTACCGCTCCACCTACCGTGCCGGGGATCCCGGCCGCGAATTCCAGCCCGGCCAGTTGCTGCTCCGACCCCCAGTTCAAGAGTCTGGCCAGACTGCAACCAGCAGCAACTTCGACCAGAGTATTGCCCTTGTCGTCCTTGCCAATCTGCTTGATCCCGGCCATCTCCCGGCCCATGGCAATGACCAGCCCGGGGAAGCCTTCGTCGGCGATCAAGAGATTACTGCCGCCACCGATCACGCACCAGCGCAAATCCTCACTCTGACAACCGTTAACCAGGGTGGCGACGGCTTCTGCATTTTCGGGGAGCACCAGGGCCCAGGCCGGGCCACCGATCTTGAAAGTGGT
>CBDVDF010000086.1:0-6755 GCA_965372675.1 uncultured Desulfobacterales bacterium | reverse complement strand
GCAGGTTGGCCATATCGAGGCGCTTGTCGATCGCTGCCTCGATAAGGACGACGGCCCTTTCAATTACGGTCAGGGTCTTGAGGCCGAGGAAGTCGAACTTGATCAGGCCGGTCTGTTCGGTATGGGACATGTCGTACTGGGTCAGGACTTCGTCCTTGCTGCCCCTGGCCATCGGCAGATATTCATACATCGGGCCGGGGGAAATGACCACGCCGGCAGCATGGGTAGAGGTATGGCGGGGCATGCCCTCGAGCGCCATTGAGATCTCGATAAGTTTTTCTATCTCTTTGTCATGTTTGACCGCCTCCTTGAGACGCGGCTCTTTCTCCAGGGCTTTTTCAATGGTGATCTTCAGCTCGTCCGGCACCAGTTTGGCGATCCTGTCGACCTCTCCGTAAGGGATGGCGAGGGCCCGGCCCACATCGCGGATAACCCCGCGGGCCTTCATGGAACCGTAGGTGATGATCTGGGCCACATGGTCGGCGCCGCCGTATTTCCCCCGGACATAATCAATAACCTCGCCACGCCGCTCCTGACAGAAATCGATGTCAAAGTCGGGCATCGATTTTCTTTCAATGTTGAGGAAGCGTTCGAAGATCAGCCCGTAAGGGAGCGGGTCAATATCGGTGATCTGCATGGAGAAGGCGACCAGGCTGCCGGCGCCTGAGCCGCGGCCCGGGCCGACTGGGATGCGATTGTCCTTGGCCCAGCTGATGAAGTCGGCAACGACCAGGAAATAGCCGGGGAAGCCCATTTCCTTGATGATCCTGATCTCCATCTCCAACCGGTCGTTATAGACTTTCTCCTGTTCGGCATCGAAACCATCATATTTACGGATGATCGCCATTCTTTTTTTCAGACCGTCACGGGCAGCCTTTTCGAACAAGGAGTCGAGGGATTCGCCTTCCGGGACCGGAAAAAGGGGGAAGTGATGTTCCCCGAACTCGAGTTGAAGATCGCAGCGCTCGGCGATTTTTACCGTGTTGGTAATGGCTTCGGGACACCAGGCGAAGGCCTCCTTCATTTCAGCCGGAGACTTGAAGTAGAGCTGATCAGAATCGAAGTGGAAGCGGTTTGGATCGTCAATGGTCCGACCGGTCTGGACGCAGAGCAAGACCTCGTGGGCGTAGCTTTGCTCCCTGGTCAGGTAGTGGCAGTCGTTGGTGGCGACCAGCGGGATACCGGTCTCCTTGGCGATCTCGACCAGACCTTTGTTGACGGTGTCCTGGATCGGGATGCCGTTCTCCTGCAGTTCCAGGTAGAGGCGGTCCCCGAAAATCTCCTGAAGTTTACGGGCCTCGGTCAGGGCCTTTTCCGGGTCGCCGTTCTTCAGGCAGAAGGGAACGGCGCCCTGCAGACAGGCGGTCATGGCGATCAGGCCTTCGTTATGGGCAGCGAGTACTTCCATGTCGAGGCGTGGTTTGTAGTAGAAGCCTTCCAACTGGGCGATGGTGGCCAGGTGCATGAGATTCAGGTAGCCGGTCTTGTTCATGGCCAGCAGGACCAGGTGACGGAGGCTTTTAGACTGGGCGTCTTTCTTATGGCGGCTGCCGGTGGCGACGTAGAATTCGCAGCCGATTATCGGTTTGATCCCGGCTTTAACTGCCTTGTTGTAGAAGTCGAGGGCTCCGTACATGGCACCATGGTCGGTGATGCTGATCGTGTCCATGCCGAATTCACGGCACTTGCTCATCAGATCGGCCGGGCGGATAGCGCCGTCCAGCAGGCTGTAACTGGTATGGACATGGAGGTGAACGAAATCGGCCGCCGGGGCCTCGATATTCTGGCTAGTACTCATAATTATCTCTGCTCAGCTGGAGCGCGGCCGGATGGAAAACCGGCTGCGGATGGATCTTCAGGGAAACTGACGACGAGTTTTACTATAGCATCTGAGCAGGGATTTAAAAGTAAAAACTTGACGATCTGGATATTTTTAGCTTGGAAATAAGTATAATTATATCGGGTGGTTGTGCGGGGGATATTGAAAGTGGAGCGGAAGTTATAAGTGATAAGTTAAAAGTTATAAGTGAAGGTGGTTACTGATCAGAAAGAGCTCTTCATCTGGCCGTTTGGGAGTGACGGACTCTGGATGACAGGGGTGGCGGCCCCTAGAAACAATCCGATTGGTAACATCCACAACTTTTAACTTATAACTTTTAACTTATAACTATCTTTTCCCCTCTCCCGGCGCTTCCGGCAGCTCCATACCTTCCAGTGCCCCCAAACTCTCCCAGAGACCCTCTTCAAGATGTGGTTCAAGGGTGATCAGGGGGCGGTGGTTGTGCTCGCGCAGAAAGCTGAACAGTCCGGCGAAGTCGAAATTTCCCTTGCCGATCGCCAGGTGGTGGTCCCCGTCGCCGAGATTGTCATGCAGATGCAACTGCCCCAGCCATGGGGCCAGCGGGGTCAGCCACTCTTGCCAGGTGTTGCCGGCGAAGGAGATGACGTGACCGACATCGAGGCAGAAGCGGACTAACGGCGAGTCGAGCTCGGAGAGGAGTTTAAGATGCTGGTCTGGACTGGTCTCGTAGGTGTTTTCAAGGTTGATCGTTACCTGGTTGATCTCGGCCACGGCCAGCATCTCCTGCCAGGTCTCGATCGAATTGGCCAGCCATGCGTCCTGCCTGAATGAATGTTTGTTGTCCTCGTAGCCCAGATGGCAGACAATAGCCTCCGGCTCGAAAATTTCGATCAGGTCGAAGGCCCGGAGTAGTTTGTTGCGGGTTGCTTCGAGGATACCCTTATCCGAGGCGCCGGGGGCCAGGTCACAGAAGGGTGCGTGGATGGTGCAGGCCAGTCCGGCCTTTTTCAGGGCCCTGGCGATCTTGAGAAAATCTTTATCACTGTTCTCGTAGAGGCAATCGCCTTCCAGGCCGATCTCGGGTTGCAGGTGATTGTCGATAAAGACTTTGAGCAGGTCCTGCTGGAGCCGTTCGAAGGGGGCGTTAATAAAGAGACGCCGGGTCAGGTGGGAGAATTGCGCTCCCGGCGATCCAGCGGTTTCCTTTCCGGCAGGATCAGTCAATTTTCCGGGCCTCATCGATCAGCATGATCGGGATATCGTCCCTGATCTCATAGATGAGCTGACATTTGTCGCAGACCAGGCCGTTCTCATCCTTGTTCAGTTTGACAGCTTTCTTGCATTTTGGGCAGGCCAGAATATCGAGCAGCTCTTTTTTTATCATTGGGTCTTCCTTATATGTGGTAGTTACCATCCAGAAAGATCTCTCACATTCGTTCGAGATGACAACCTTTGAACCGCAGAATGTCGAACAGGTAAGCACCCTAAAGGGCATAAACTTCGACTCCGAGGAATTTCGAATATCGAAGGCTTCAGTTCAGCACCTTCTTCGTCATCCAGGGTCTTTGGCTGTCATTCCGAGGAGCCTGCGACGAGGAATCTTTCTGATCAGTAAACAACCACAACTTAAGGCATGTTTATGCCCAGCTTTTAGGAGGATTTAGCTCATTTTAAGTACTTAAGGCACTTCCAGTTCCAACTTTCAACTTTCAATTATCGCCCCGGCTATTTTGTCGACCAACTTAGCAGATAGGTAAGGATGCATGGGCAGGCTGAGGATATGGTCTGCGGCGTTTTCCGAGACCGGGAAGTCTCCCTCTTTATAGCCCAGACTGGCATAGGCGGTCTGGAGGTGGAGGGGGATGGGGTAATAGATCATGGTCGGTATCCCGGCTTCTTTCAGGTTCTTTTGCAGAGAGTCCCGGTCTTTACAGATCAGCGAGTACTGGGCCCAGGCGCTCTGCATTCCTTGCGGAACAGTGGGGGTGGTGACTTTGTTTGGAACGGCCAGGAGAAGGTCGGTGTACTGTTCGGCAATCCTCTGTCGGGCGGTCAGTTCAGCCGGGAAAGCCTTCAGCTTGGGAATGAGGATAGCGGCCTGTAAGGTATCAAAGCGGGCATTGAGGCCGATCCGGACATTGTCGTATTTCTGCTGGCCGTAACCATGGACCCTGATCGACTCCATGATCTCGACAAGTTCTTCATCGTCGGTGAAAATGGCACCGCCGTCCCCGTAACAGCCAAGTGGTTTGGCGGGGAAAAAGCTGGTGGCGCCGGTGTGGGCCAGACCACCGGCCGGTCGGTCTTTATAAACCCCGCCGAATCCCTGGGCCGCATCTTCAAGGACGAAGAGGCCTTCTTTTTCAGCAATCGGTATGATTTTATCATAATCAGCCGGCAGTCCGAAAAGATCGACCGGGATCACCGCTTTTGCAACAGCATCGACCGACAGGGAAGCCGGCAGGGGGTGAAGGTCGGGATCTCCGGTCTTGACTGCCCTGATCGCCAGTTCCAGTTTGGCCGGATCCATGTTGAAGGTAATCGGGTCGATGTCGACGAAAACGGGGGTGGCACCCAGTAAGGAGATAACCTCTGCGGTAGCGACAAAGGTGAAGGGGGTGGTGAAGACAAGATCGCCGGGGCCGATGCCTTTGGCCATCAGCGGCATCAGCAGGGCATCGGTGCCGCTGGCGCAGGTCAGGGCGTACCTGGTCCCGGCGAAATCAGCCAGGAGTTTTTCCAGTTCCCTTACTTCAGGGCCAAGGATGAATTGGCCATGTTCCAGAACCGAGTCTATGCCGGCGCGGATATCTTTTTCCAGGTGTTTGAACTGCGCTTTCAGATCGATAAAGGGGATCATGGTGGTAATTGTTTCCCAAGGAGTTGGCCGGCGATGCCGTTAAGTTTGTAATGACCGACAATGTAACTTAATGGTGGCTAATTTTAAAGTTGAAAGATGCGAGGGCGAGGGGCGAGATGCGAGGCGCGAGGAACTGTAAGTTGAAAAAAGACTCAGAATTAGGGGTATGTCATCTCGAATGGCTTGCCAGAGAGATCTTTCCGATGAGTGGCAACCTCTGGAGTTTTAAGATTTCTCGGCGCAAGCTTCTCGAAATGACAGGTGGCGAGATGCCAGCTCAGGGGGAGATTGAACAGAACGAGGGTGTAAAAGTTGTGTCTGGTTACGAATCGGAAAGATTTCTCACGCAGTTTGACCCCACAAGGGGGTACAGGTGCCCCTTGTGGATATTTAGAAATGACAAGCCAGAAGGTGGACAACCTCACCCGCTGAACCTTTTTTCACCTCGTACCTTTCACCTTTCAACTATCCTTTAAAAAATATCACGCCAGGACCTGGATATCTTGTCCGGATATCCGGAAAGTTTCCATGTTTTATGAAACAGGTTGAACCACTCTTCCGGATGTTCACGGATAAATGGTTCGTATTCGGAGACAACTTTTTTCATGATCTGATTGATACTTTCTTCATCGATCTCGGAACCGATCGTTACGGGGAGTTTAATTTCCCGAAAATCGATGTGGAAACAGCCATCTTCAAAATAGCAGACACTATAAAAAATTGGGGCTCCAGTCCTTTGGTGCAGTACGGCTGGACCTTTGGCCAGCAGAGTTTCTTTGCCAAAAAAACTTACGTTGGTTCCAGAGGAGAAGAACTGATCTACAAGAACGACCAGAGTACGGTTTTTGCCCAGGATCCGCTGGTATTCGGCCATTCCAGCGTCTTTGGGGACATGTTCCAAACTGGTGCCGAATCTTTCCCGCTGGCGAATAAAGAATTTATCCGAATAGGGGTTTTCCTGTCTCTGATAGATCATAGTGACCGGAAGATCCTGAATGTTTAGCAAGGCAAAAAAAGGCTGAAAACAACCGAGATGAATAGATGTAAGGATAACCCCTTTCCCTTTTGACAAGGCTTCTTTAAGGTCGTCTAGGCCAGTGACATTGGCTTCGCTGATCTGTTTGCTGATCTTCTTACGGGTCATCACCATCGAAAAGAAAAAGTCGTGGGCGATGCTAAAATAGGTTTTTCTTGCCAGGACCATTCTTTCTTTGGCCGGCATGTCTGGGAATACGGTCTGGAGGTTTTTCAGTACCACGCTAAGCCGGATCGGGACCAGTAACCAGATAACTTTACCCAGTATTTGACTGAGGGCCAAGACTACAGTTACCGGCAGGCTTATCATGATCATCATGAAAAACCGGAGTAAGCTGTATTCTAGAAGGTGTCTGGTCTTCATTGGTCATTACAAAAAGTTTTATATTACAGACTAGAATTAACTCAGAAAATTCAAAAGAACAGGGCGATAGAAATCAAATGGTCCAACGATAATTGACAAGATAATTACATTTTTAAGCGCGATTTGCATGTATAGATAATCCGGATTTTGCCTTAATAATTATTTTATCCACGGCAATCTCTTTTTAAATCTATTTATTTTAATAAGTATTCTCAAATAAGAAAACCAGTCAGCATATAGCGCCAATGGTATAAAATCGACACAGCCGATGGCATCAATGTGATACAGTTTTATCTGGCCATCTTCATTGGTTCTGATGAGAGTATTGCTGAAAGCCATCTCTCGTAAGAGAATCCTGTTTTTTAGCTGCCATGTAAAGAAATCGTCTAATGCATCCTGTAATAGCGCTCTCTCATTTATTCCTAATAAACCAGGATTTTTTTCGCAATCCGCGAGCGAGATACATGGTGAACCGTCATAGTTTCTAATAAGTTCCCATGAAACGGCCATTCCCAGGTCTGTTTCAACGAAGCCAAAACACTTTGGTAAGTGATCGAATGCATGGGGATTGTTTCGCTTACTCAGAAAATTTGCATAAAGCACGTCAACAAAGTTGTGGTCAAAGTAATTGGAGTTCAGTCCTCTTGAGAGCCATAACATGTAGTCATGGAAACTTTTTGCTTCTTGTTTCTTAT
>CBDVDF010000085.1:0-6764 GCA_965372675.1 uncultured Desulfobacterales bacterium | reverse complement strand
TCCCGGGCATCGGAGATATCACAGTTATGCTGAATAGATTGTTTCAGATCCATCATTTTGCTCACCCGCTCCCGGACCGGTCAGATGCCACCAAAAGAAAAAGGAGCTGCGGGCTCCTTTTCTTTCATTGCTCTATACTGTAAAAACCCCTTCAGCCACTATCATCAGCCAGCAATTCATGGAGGGTCTTGCTCAGCCTCTCTATCCGGTAGGGCTTGGCGATCCGGGCGGCAAACCCGTGGGCCCGAAAATCAACCATGGCCGGGTTGTTGACATAACCACTGGAGACGATCGCCTTGACCTCCGGATCGATCTCCCGCAATTTCTGAAGGGTCTCGATGCCGCCCCAACCCTGACCCGGCACAGTCAGATCGAGAATTACCGCCGCAAAAGGCTCACCCTCATCGATAGCCTGGCTGTACATCTTGACCGCCTCCTGGCCATTACTACTCATGCCGGCCTGGTATCCGGCATGTTCCAGCATCTCACCGGCCACTTCAAGAACTATCTCCTCGTCATCCATGATCAGGACCCTGCCATTGCCGGTCGCCAACTCACCTGCAGTTCCCGGTAAGGCCTCTTTTATCTCCCCGGGTCTATCGCTCTCCCCGACTGTCGACACCGGCAGATATATGTAAAAAGTACTGCCCACTCCCGGCTCCGAATCAACGGTCAACAGCCCGCCGTGGTTTTTAATGATCGAATAGGAAGTCGCCAGGCCAATACCGGTACCGGTCGCCTTGGTGGTGAAATACGGGTCGAAGATCCGATCCAGGAACTGCGGTTCGATCCCTTCGCCCTCGTCCCGCACTGAAATTCTCAGAAACCGTCCGGGGGCCAGCAGGTAAGGGTCGCCGGATCTATGTTCGTAATTATCAGCTACCAGGTGAATCACCCCTCCGGAAGCCATGGCCTGACTGGCGTTGATCACCAGATTCTGAATTACCTGGCCCAACTGACCGGGATCAACATCGATCAACCAGAGATCATCGGGGAACTCGAACTGGCATTTAACATTTGAGCCCCTGAGGGTAAAGGTCGCAGCCTCACTAACCAGCTCTTTGATCGAGGTGGTCTGTTTAACCGGCGAACCGCCCTTGGCAAAGGTAAGCAGCTGCTCGGTCAGGTCCCTGGCCCTCAGGGTGGCCTTCTCCATCTCAGCAAGTTTGGCGTGGACCTTGTCCGCCGGACTGCTGTAGAGCTTGGCCAGGGAAATATTGCCCATTATGGCGGTAAGAAGATTGTTGAAGTCATGACCGATCCCACCGGCCAGGATTCCCATCGACTCAAGCTTACGGGCCTGCTGGATATCCTCTTCAACCTGAATCCGTTCCGAGATATCCTCCACCACTTCGATAAAGCCACTGGCTTTCCCCTCTTCGGAGACAAGCGGGAAAGCCTTGATCCTGACTGTGAACTTTTCGCCGTTGCCTTTTTCGCCGTGAGTAATGACCTCTGCGACCTTACCGGTCTCCATCGCCTTTACCCCCGGGCAGTGCTCACAGATGCTGTCGCGCTTCTCAAATTCGTTGAAGCATTTCTTGCCCATGAAAGCTTCGGGGGGACAGCCAAACATCTTGCCCTGGGCAACATTGGCCATGACGATATTGTGCTCGGCATCGATAAGGGTCACCCCCAGATCAATGTTTTCAACCAAGGCCCGATAGAGGGCCTCGCTGTTCTTAAGCTCAGCGGTCCGTTGTTCAACTTTCTGGTCTAGATCCCGGTTAAGAGTCGAGATCTGCTCAAGGAGGATGATATTGTCGAGCCGGTCGGCGATCATCTCGACTGTTCGCTGCAGGAGATTCCTGTCATTCTGCAAAGAATCTACAGAGATGTCATTCGCAAAGATAAAGATCCGGTCAGGAAACAACCGGCCAAAGGTAGGGAGCAACAAAAGCCCACGCGGATCAAGATCGGCGAGAGAATCCAAAAGAGTGGCGCCTTTTTCCTCTGGGTCCCGGTAATCGATCAGGACAGGTCCCGAAGTCAGTTCTTCGATAACTTTCCCGGTCAGTTCTATCCGGCCGCCCTCGAAGCCGTCCAGGCCGGTAGAGCAGAAGCTCCGGTTGATCAGGCAGGAATTTCCCTCGACTTTGGCGGAAGCGCAGAAAAAAATGCCCTTGAGAACCGCGATCTGCTCAAGGGCGATATCCATAATCTCATCGTGCTCAGCCAGGTTGTTGATCTGCTCGGAAATAAGGGAAAGCAGCAAAGTATCCTCACCGCGTTCGGTGAGTAACTCGTTCTCAACTTCAAGGACACGGATCTTCCCTTCAAGTTCTTTTATTTTTCTGGCCGGATCGTCGTGACTCACTTATCCTCCCGAATCAATCGTTTTAAAGAAATCAAGTAATTCGGTGCAGACCCGGCCCGGATCATCAAGCTGGATAAAATGACTGGCTTCCGGCACTATGACCAGACTGCTGCCACCAATATCTTCGTGCAGTCTTTCGGCAATAACGGCACTCAGATAAGGATCCTCATCACCCCGAATGATCAGGACCGGCATCTTCAACCCTTTAAGTTCTTCGGTAAGATCTGTCAGGTTATGATTATCAAGACAGCGGGCAAAATGCATAAAAGCCTTGCGCCCTTCGGTGGTCCGTAAAGGCTTGAAAAATTTATCCATCAGTTCATCAGTTACCAGTTCTTTGTGAAAAACCCCTCTTAGTATTAAAAGCTTAAAAGCACCAAGATCCAGGGTGGCCATCAGGATCTGCCGGATGATCGGGGTCCGCAGGGCGGTGACCGGCTGGACCGGCCAGAAATCGTAGCCGACCGCATTGATCAGGGCCAGATCGTAAAGCATGTCAGGGTTGTGGACCGCGAAGATCTGAGCGATGCCGCCGCCCAGATCGTGACCGACGAAATGAATTTTTTCAATTCCGAGTCCGTCGAGAAAGACCTTGATCCTTTCGGCATGGGCGACCAGAGAGTAAGAAACATCGAGCGGCATCTCTGAATCACCGCAGCCCAAGAGATCAATGGCTATGACTTCATAATCTTCGGACAGTCTGGTAAAAATATCCTGCCAGATGAAAGAATAGGTGGTGATGCCGTGCACCAGTAGCACCGTTTCGCCCTGACCGGCCCGGTAATAGTTGATCTCGTGACCGTTTACCTGACATCTCTGTGGTGATTCCATAAGAAAAAAGCCCCCCTTTTTCCTTCCTCTGAATATCTTATATCCCGATCAAACACCAACACCCTGCTCCAATAACTGCTCCTGATAATTACAGATTAGTGGTCGAGCAAGACAAATGTCAAATTATTCCTATGGGACCTGGCCAGGGCAAGAACCATTATGATCAGACCAGGGGTTAAATGCTCAACTAGAAAAATGCCAAGATGTATTTGATAGCCGTCAGCAGAATGCAGCCGGCCAGGATCCATTTGATCACCCGGGCCGGCATGAATTTCTGGCAGCGGGCTCCACAGTAGATGCCTACCATCCCACCCAGGCCAAACAGGATACCCAAATGCCAGTCTGGGGCGATCGCCATATCCGGATAAAAGGGGGCGATCAGCTGAAAAAATATCACTCCGGCCACCGAGGTGACAAAGGTGCCCATCAACGCCGCCCCGGCCACGGTGTAGACCGGCAGCCCGAAAAAGCTGATAAAGAAAGGCGCTACAATGGCGCCGCCGCCAATGCCATAAATCCCGCCGATGATCCCGACGATCAAGCTTAAAGCCATAATCCCGAGGGAATTAACCGTGAAGTTCTGGCCATAAAAATCATAGGAGATTCGGGTCAGGCTGAATCTGGTGACCATCACCGCCGGCGGCAGGTCATCGGTATGCTGCGCCTTGAAATCCCGGACCTGTTTCTGGAACTGCTCTTCTACCGAGAGATTGGTGGCCGCCTTTTTCCGGCTCAGGATATCCTTTAGCAGCCTGCTGCCGATATAGAGCAAGACCAGGGCGACGAACATTTTGAAATTGCGGGGGTCAGGCAGATACCTGATCCGGATGATCGCGCCGATCAGGACCCCGGGCAGAGTGCCGACGATCACCACCCAGGTAAGAGGCCAGACCATCCGCCCCTCTTTGATATAGCGATATACCCCGCCGGGTATCGCCACGATATTGAAGAGTTGATTTGTAGAACTGACAGCCGGGCTGCTGAACCCGAGAATACTGACCTGGAAAGGCAGCAGCAGAAAGGCACCCGACACCCCGCCCATCGAAGTGAAAAAGGAGATAACAAAGGCCACCGCCGGTGGGATAAACGGGTTGACCTCTATTTCAGCGACAGGAAAGTACATGATTATTTTTTAAAAAATATGTAGGCAGCCAGACCAAGCAGGATGACGGCAAATATCTTTTTGAAACTGTCGGTTGGAACCTGGTCGATATAACGGGCGCCAAGCTGGGCGCCGATAATCCCGCCAACTCCGAGCAGCAGGCCGTATTTATAATCGACATGGGCCAGTTTGTTATGGGCGACCAGGGCCGAGGCCGAAATGATCAGAATCCCCAAAAAAGAAGTGCCAACTGCCTTCTGAGCAGAGAACCCCAGATACAATAGAATAGGCACCATCAGGAACCCACCGCCCAGTCCGGTGAAGGAAGCACCGATCCCGACCACTATGCCGCTGGCGAGGATCGCCAGTAAGGTCATATCCATAGATCTAGCCCTACTGCACACTAAACACCCACCAGCTGAAGCTGGTGGGTTTAAGATTGCGGACTGAAAGTCCAGCTTTTGACCGGCTTAGCCGGTTTTCGTACTACATGAACCGCAGAATATCGAACAAGGAATAATGAATGATGAAGGATGGAAAAGTTCTTAATTGAAAGTGTACCTTCTTTCGATATTCTAAATTCCTTGTTCGATATTCGATATTCAAAGAGAAGAAGCAACTGCTAGCTGAAGGCGGGGCTTAAACCTTAAACAGGAACAGTTAAAAGCTGAAAACAAAGACCAACCCCATAAAAACCGACACAAAAACAGCCATGATCGCCAGTCCCATCGTCCCGGAATTGAAATTCCGGTATAAGAGATCCTTCTCCTTCTGGCGCTGCTGTTGATCGAGGGTGACCAGCCAGATCGGGGTCATGACCAGGTTGGCCAGGTGGGCCGGGCCGCTCTTGGCGAAGCTGGCAAGGCTGCCGACAACTCCCTTGATAAAGATCCGTTCCGCGGCCTTATTCAGACCATTGAATATTCTGTCGACCAGAACATAGAACAAGCGGCCACCCTTACGATAAAGCAAGTCGATGTCCAGATTGATCGCCCTGATCTCGGCCGGGTAGATCCCGGCCCGCAGCAACAGGGTAAAGGCCAGGGCCGAGAACATCAGGAGCTGCATCTGGCCGCTGACATGGGGCAGGGTATAAGGCACAAAATCTACCGGGTAAGGCAGAACTGCATAGAGAAACTGCGGAAAGACCCCGATGAAGATACAGAGAAAGGCGGTGATGCCCATGGCGATCAGCATATTCGCCGGAGCCTCCTTGACCCGAATCCCGGCATCGTGGGAGAAGAAGGCGAAAAAGGGGATCTTGATCCCGGAATGGTGAAAAACACCGGCCGAAGCAAAAAGCAGGGCCAGCCAGACGATAGCCAGATGACCGTGGGCCGCCGCATCAAGCACCATGGACTTACTGATAAAACCACTGGTCAGGGGGAAGGCGGATATCGAGGCTGCGCCGATAATACAGAAAAGCGCCGTCCATGGCATCGACTTGTATAAGCCGCCCAGATCGGTGGCCCTGATCTTGCCGGTGCGGAAGAGCACCGCGCCCATCGACATGAAGAGCAGCGATTTATAGAGGATATGGGCAAAGGCGTGGGCAGCAACACCATTAATGGCCAGTTCGGTACCGATGCCGATGCCGACCATCATGAACCCCACCTGATTGATCAGACTGTAGGAGAGCACCCGGCGCAGATCGTTCTCGATCACCGCAAAGAAGATCGGAAAGGCGGTCATGGTCGCGCCGATCCAGATCAGCATCTCGGTCCCCGGATAGGCCCGAGCCAGGGCGTAGACCGCGGTCTTGGTGGTAAAGGCGCTCAGGAAAACCGCACCGCCGATGGTGGCCTCAGGATATGAGTCGGTGAGCCAGGTATGGACAAAGGGCCAGGCGGCATTGATACCCATGCCCATAAAGATCAGATAGGTGGCAGGGCTTCCGAGACCGATATAGCCAAAGGCAATGGATTGCTGTTCGTTGATATACATGATAATGCCGGCCAGAAGAACCAGACCGCCGAAGACATGGACCATCAGATAGCGGAAGCCGGCCCCCTGAGATTCCTTGCTCCGTTTGGCCCAGATCAGGGCCAGGGCGGCAACCGTCAACATCTCCCAGAAGACGAAAAAGGAAAAAAGATCGCCGGCGAAGACCACCCCCAGAGCGCTGCCCGCATAGATCATACTGCTGACCTTTTCCAAGTCGCTCTTCAAGTTAATGGTATAGATGATGCCGATCAGCGAGATGAGATGATAGATATAGGCAAAGAGCAGGGAGAGGCGATCAACCTTAAAGGGCACCAGGTCGAAGCCAAGGAAATCCAGTTGCCAGGAGCTCTCGGCCGGCATGTTTATAAGTAAGAAAAAACTGAGCACCGGCAAGATCAGCATATAGGCGGACTTGATCTTGCCAGGCAGCAGAGGGATCAGGAGAGCGCCGAAGATAAAGATGAAGGCGGGTGGCAATGAATCAATCATCGTAATAGTCCTCGTCCCGTTTCACCAAGGGCCGGAGAATATACTTGGCGACCAGCACCAGCAGGACGCAGGCCACAAACC
>CBDVDF010000084.1:0-6783 GCA_965372675.1 uncultured Desulfobacterales bacterium | reverse complement strand
CATTACTTTTGCAGTACATACTTTTATTGGTGGTCCAGTTGTAGCTGGACCATTGATAAAAAATACTAATTTGCCAAAGGCTTCTAAATGGCTCAATTATTATACTTGGCACGTTACAACTATTTTCACTTTTTCTATGGGGGGTGCATATGCATACGTTGCGCTAAATCCTAATCGTCCAGAATTAGTTATTTTTTTAACAGTAGTTACCGCTGCCTTATCTATTTTAAGTGCAGCTGTAGCATTGAAAGGAAATATTAATCCCTTTCGCTTTCCATCAACATCACTCTTTGCAGCTGTCTCCTTACTTGGTTTTTTGGGCCTGCTTACGGGATGAATAAATACTGAAAACAACTTATAACCAGACACTAAACCTGACCGTCCACCCATCGTGCTTGTTGTGTCGGGTTGTGTTTAATTGCTTCTATCAAACGGCAGACCTCGGTCAGGTTAGCTAAACGTTACTGAAAATTCAGAAGACAATCTCAGATGGATAAAATATATAAGTTCATAAGCAATTTAGGGGCGATCTGCTCTGCGGTGGTCTTTGCTTTCTGCTGACATGTATCATTGATCCTGGCCAGTTTTGGTCTGGGCAGCATGGCGTTGGGCGGATGGCTGCAAAGCCATAAAGGATTATTTCTTACGGTCGCCTTATCCTTAATGACCCTGTCGTTTATCTCGGCATTTCGGGAAAAGAAAAAAACGGGCAAAAACACCGGCTTGGTGATCTTTGCTTCGGCTCTGCTTGTTACGGCTGGGTTATTGAGCTACAATAAGATCAGGTACGGATACTTCATGTAATAGCGGATTCGATCGAATCCGCTATTACATGAACCGCAGAATGTCGAACAGGGAATTTAGAATATCGAAGGTCGGTACTCTGAATCAAATCACACCCACAAAATTTCCGGGGTGAAGTGGCTGGAGATGCAAGGAAGAGCAGGTTTCGCCATAGTAAACTATGCGAAACCTGCGATGACGCCGCAGATTCGGCTAATTCGCCCCGAAAACTAGAAGTAGTACCAGATTGTGGCATAATCCTTGATGTTCTCACCGATCTCATCAAGCCGTTCGAGATAATCGAGGATCGGCACATCAGCGGAGCAATAGGTTTTGATCGGCCGGCTGATATTCTTCTCCCAGGGAAAGAATTCATACATCCGGGAGCCATCCGGCAGAATTGACAGCAGGTCGCGGTGCGATCCGGACTTCAGATAATTCTTACCCAGTTTAGGCACGTTGAATACCGCTTCGTCAGTCCGCTCCAGACCGGGCAGCAGCCGGGTTTCTTCATTCTGCTCCTGGAGCAAGCGGGCGATCGGCACCCGATAGGCCCTGGTTTCATCCTTGCCCTTGGTGTTGAAGGTATAATAAGGATCGATGCCGATCAACTGCAGCCGTCTTCTTAGTGCCGCCGCTTCAAAGCGCCGTGAAGCAAAAAATGTATAGACCAGCTGGTTATATACCGACATCCCCCGCATCCGCAGTTTATCAACCGCCTCCAGCACCTGTGGCGTGATCTCATAGGGGTGCTGGACATGGGTGACTATCGCGATCGTCCGCCGGCCCGGCTCTCTGAAACTTCCAATAATATCAGCGAGTTGATCGGTAACACGCATCGGCATGGTGACCAGGGTCCTGGTGCCGATCCTGATCCGCTCGACGGTGGGTACCGTTGCCAGCTTGGCAAGGATTTCCTCAATGGCCTTGTCACCCATGGCCAGGGGGTCACCGCCGGTGACCAGCACCTCATGGATGCCGGGGTGGTCCCGGATCCATTCAACCGCCTCATCCACCCGGTCCATACCGGCAAAAGCGCCGCGGGACATGGTATCGTCTATCTCCCAGTTACGCTGGCAGTAGACACAGATCTGCGGACAGGTATTGAACGGCTTAAGGATACAGATCGCCGGATAACGGCGGGTTATCAGGTCAAATGGGGAGGTATCCTCCTCGCCCATGAAATCAAGGTTTGCGGTATCGGTGGTGTTGATGACCTGGCTGACATAATCCATCGGCGGCAGGACTTGGGCCCTGACGGCATTGTCGCGGTTGCTGGCTTCATCATCCATCAGGGAAAGATAATAGGGGGTCACCCCGAAAGGCAGTGAGTTTTCACGGGCCAGCAGCACCGCCTGTCGCTGTTCGTCGGTAAGCTGGACCAGTCGTTCGAGCAACGAAAGGTCCCGGACGATATTAGTCACCTGCCAGCGCCAGTCATACCACTCCTCCTCGGAAGCCCCGAGGATCCTGCAGATAAAGCTCTTCCGGGCCTGCCGACGTTTTACTGCATCAGGCAGCATGCCATGCTCATAACCGTCCATCCGCCGGTCAACTTCGGCCCGCAGCCCATCAAGTTGTCCGGAACGGGCAATAGCAGCTTCACGCCCGGAGAGACCGCTGAACGGTGTGCTGTAAAGATCTTCCAAAGCGCCACTTGAACCTTTACCCTGCATGCCACTGAGGAGATGATATATATCGGCATAAAAGGCCGGAGTCAGATCGGGACGATCGATCCCCCTGGCCAGATCGAAAATGGCCTGTGTAAAACTGAAGCCAGCCAGCTCGTCCGATCTTTTCTTCAGCATATTGCGCAGGGCCTGGGCACAATCCCTGGTCCTCGCCATATAAGTTACCGACAACCCTTCGACCTGTCGGGCGCCCTCCAGTTCCATCTGACTGAACAGTTTGGTCAGCCTGTTACGCACCGCTGACTTGCGACGGCATTCACGGGCCACCTCAAAAACCAGGGGGTTGGCCTTGATCAGTTCCCGATGATTATATTTACTTTTGTTCATGATTACCTATCCAGTCCATTTGCAAGTACCCCGCCCAAAAGACGAAAGATCGCTAATATAGCAGAAAAATGACAAAATTTAAACCACCCGGTCTCCAGTAGCACTCCGGGCCACAAAAAAAAGCGGGACAAAAAGAACTTCGTCCCGCCGGAAAAATCAACTGATTTGACAAAACTGCTCAGCCCTCTGGCCTATCCTCCTTAGCCGCTTTGACAAAAGAATATGCCAGCAAGCCAAGCCCGACCAGCGAAACCACGGCGGCCACCGGCCAGGGGGTGCGATAACTACCAGATTCCATGGCATTGATCACAAAGATCGCCGCTATCACCAGGACAAAACAGGCTGCATAGCGAATGTCTTTTGCCGATACCGGCTGCCGGTCTGCCGGTCTTTCCTTCATGTCCAGACGGTCTTTATTTTCTTCTAACGAACTATTTTCAGCCTCTGGCATTATATGCTCTCCGAAATACAATTAGTACGTTAGCAACAAACAGAAACATTTTTACCAGAATAACAGAGATTTTGATACCAGAAAACTCTAATAATTCCAGAAGGATGTGTAGTCTCAAATGCACTAGCGACGTAAGTTCAATCAGTTAGGCACAGTTGACACAACCCGTTCTTCTTGATAGGACATAGCGTACACTACCACTTGGTTGCACTATCCAGGTCAAATTAAAATAGGCTCACCTAATGAAAAAGAATCTCTGCCGATCCATTATCTATCTAACCCTGCTTCTTACCGCCCTTGCTCTGTCCGGCTGCCCCGGCAAAGAAACCCAAACTGCCAGGGACAATCTGGTCAGAGCCGAGGCGATGGTCGAAGCCGCCGAAATAACCAATGGTGACGCGGCCGCCCCACAAGCCATGGCCAAGGCCCGCAGCGAATTGGCCCGAGCCACTACCTATTTTGAGGTAGAACCCAAAACCGGTCGATTGAGTAACAACTTAAAGATCAATTCCCAACTCAAGGAACAGGCCCTGGCCAACTCAATAAATGCCCAGGAAAATGCCCGCCGGGCCTTATTAACGATCAATGGCCAGGCGACAGATATTGCCCCTGCTCCAGAATCGAACCACAACGTCGCCGAACTCCAGAATGCTTGCACGGAAAAGCTTGAAAACTCCGCCACCGAGCTCAAGAGCTGCCGGGATCAGATCAGCCTGATCCAGGTTCCCACCACTGCAGAAGCAGTCAAACTGGCCCCGGAACCCTCCATTTACGATGGACTGCAGGCAGCGTTACTGGCGAGCATGGGCCCCGAACTTAACGAGATGGATGCCAGTATCCAGACCGGCAGCCTCTCAATCAGATTCGGTGAACACAATGGCTTATTCTCAAGGGATTCTGCGGAAATCACCCCTGAAGCCCGTCAAGCCTTGGAAAGCTTTTTCCCCAGGTTCACAGAGATCATCATGAACCCAGAGTTCAAGGAGCGGATCAAAGAGGTCCGGGTCGAAGGTCATACTTCAAGCTATTATCATAATGCCGAAAACGATGGCGATAAATATTACCTGAACCTGCTCCTTTCCCAGAAGCGGGCAGCCAAGGTCATCGGGGTCCTGATGAGCCAGCCGTCCCTGCGCGACAATCGCTGGTTGCAGACCCGACTCTACGCGGCCGGCATGTCCTCCAGCTCTCCGGTCCTTAATGCCGATGGCACCGAAAACTATGAAAAATCCCGCCGGATAGAGTTCAGGATCATCACTTCAGACTAACAGACACCTGCCATCAACACAAAAAAGCGACCCGGTAAGCCGGGTCGCTTTTTAATTTCAGCCAGAGGCATACCACTCCTCAGCTAGACTTATTTTTCCGGAACTCCCAGCTTTTTCAGAATAGTATCCATTGGGCAGAACTTGGAAAAACCGAACTGCAGCAGATTGGCCCCGACAAAGGCGGTGAACCAGAGCCAGTATTTGCTCATAAAAACAGGGCTTGCCTCGACGCCGAGAGCCAGACTCAACAGAATGAAGAACCCGGCGATCGAATGGATCGAATCATTGACGTTCATTTTCATCACAAACTCCTTTTTATTTGTAAGCACTCTATATTATTAAACATTTACAGATTCCACCTGACTCCAACATAGATGTTGGTCGCATCCTCGAACTGCCCGAAAAAGGTGTGATCATCGGCCCCGAAGAAATAGTTGATACCGCCATCGACCGCCAGCTGATCATTGATCTTGTAATGAAACTTGGGCCGCAGATAAGCGTCTTCGTCTGAGGGTGAATAGTAGGCAAAAAGCGATAACCGCAGATTCTGGTCCAGCAACAGCTTGGTCAACCGCACCGTCAGCAGATGACGGAACTCATCCTTCCTGGTCGCGACCGGGGCGGTGAGCTCATAGTTGTCATAGTCCTGCATGTATTCGAGGTAATACTGGAAAGCACCGGTCAAATCTCGGGCCAGTTCTCTTTCGAAGCCGGTCAGGAACCGGATCTCACTGTTGCGTATCTCCAACTTGTTGCCATCCTGATCCTCAAGCGAATCGTAGTAACCTGCCTCGACATTGGTGATCCCACCCAGCAGGGTGGTCCGCAAACTGGCCCCGACGACTGCCAACCGGGGATAAAAAAGTTGCGGCCCGGCCATGACCCCTTCGGGGGTCTTCCAGTAACCGTAGTAGCCGTAAGCGGCCAACTCCAAGCCATCAATATTCCTGGCCAGCCGGAGATGAACCTCGTCTTCACGGAACACCTTGTTCCGCTCATTTTCAACCATGATAGAGCCCCTGCCAACAATACTGCCACCATTCCAGTAGGAGATCCTCGAACCGTCTATATATACCGAACCGTTAAAAAGCGGCACATAGACAAGGTCGAGGTCGAACGCCTCCAGAAAGAAGCTGGTCTTCAGAGCATCCGACGGCGCCTTAAGGTATTCATCATCACGACCAATAAAAAACGACTCCCAATCCTTGGGGAACAGATCGTTGATAAACAGCAGATCACCTGTCCCCCAGGTCAGGACCTGGCGGCCAAATTTGGCGTCCATAAACTCCAAGGGCGAAAAAGCCAGGTTAAGCTCCCGGAGCTCAGCGACCGCCTCCTCGGTGACCAGATCGCCGAGCAGGTCGCTCTTCAATCGAATCACTCCCCAGTCGAGATCAGTGGTGAGATCGAGCTGCAACCGCACTTCACCAATGGAGGTCCTTTTCTGGTAGGGATCATCCTGGAGCCTTGCCCCGGCCCGCGCTTCGATAAAACCGTTCAGTTCGGTCCGGTAGCTGTCAGCAAGCGTGCTGCGGAAATCTTCCAAACCACCAGCCCGGAGAGTTGCGGTCGGTAAGATTATTAATGCCGCCGCCAGCAGCACCATTCTGCTTATTTTCATATACAGGACCATTTCGATCACCAGGGAAAAGGCTACTTCCTGACCTCTCTGGGAGGCCGGCGCAGGTAACGTTCGGTGAAGATCCGGTCTTTAAGACCCAGATTATACTTGATGTTCCTGAATTCACTTACCGTCTCACTGCCATCCTGCAGGTCTTTGACCCTGGAGCGGACTACGGTCGGAAAACCCTGGACATCTTGGACCTCGAGGGCTTCTACTTGCCGGTAGGCCCGACCATTCTTGTCCAGGTACTCGGCCTTTTTCGGTAGAAAACTCTGCTTGTCTATCCAGACCTTGTAAGAGGAAAATTCTACTTGGCCCGGCTTTTTCGGGGTGCTTTTGATAACGTAATGCTGACCGGTCTCTTCGACCAGTTCATGGTCATCCTCATTAACCCCGCGGCCAGAGACATCCTCATAGAAAAAATCAGAGCCGACAAAGCTGGTCCGCTTGTCGGAACCGGCGATCCGTTTAACCAGATCGAGTTTGGCCAGATACATCCAGCGATCATCATCCCGGTCGATATGTTTATGGACCAAGAAGACCATTTTGCGGACATCACTGGGCTTTTTGAAAAAGACGTAGAACTTTTGATCACCACAATCTTTAACATCACGGCGAAGGATAAAGAATACCCTGGTC
>CBDVDF010000083.1:0-6811 GCA_965372675.1 uncultured Desulfobacterales bacterium | reverse complement strand
ATACTATGCCTTCAACTCAAGAATTCACCAAGTGAATTGGTCGCCCAGAGTATTTATTTGAAGCTGGCATGAAAATATTAGGTAGATCTGGGGCGGCTTTTCCAAGGCCACCACCCGTATAGAGCAACCCTGGTGGCCAGATCGGCAACACTGCCGGAACCGCTCAGGAAGGCCCGGACATCGTCACGATAACGACCGTTCCATTCAGCCCAGCGTGGATGACTGGAAAATGAACCAACCTGGTAGAGTCCGGACGCATCCCAGGCCTCGGCAATGATCTTGGTATCCGCGAGGATCGGATCTTCAGCGATCTTTTCGACCATAGGCGGGTTTGCCATTACCTTGCCTTCCGTATCCCGGCCCAGGACCGAGGCCAGATCGAAGCGAAAGCCGTCGACATGCATCTCGATAACCCAGTAGCGCAGACAGTCCATGATCAGCTTGCGGACCAAAGGGTGATTACAGTTCAGGGTGTTGCCGCAACCGGAGAAGTTCAGGTACTCCCTGGTTTCGGAGTCGAGCAGATAATAGATGCTGTTATCGAGGCCACGGAAACTGTAATACGGTCCATCCTCACCGCCTTCGCCGGTATGATTGAAAACGATGTCAAGGATGACCTCGATGCCGGCTTGATGGAGGGCCTTGACCATTTCCTTGAATTCCCGAACTTGATTGCCGTTGCGGCCATCAACAGCATAGGCCGCCTTGGGAGCGAAAAAGGAGATGGGACTGTAGCCCCAGAAATTCTTCAGCCGTTCGCCGCTGAGTGAATCATGATTGAGATTCTCGTTCTCGTTAAACTCAGTGACCGGCAACAGTTCAACCGCGGTGACCCCCAGTTCCTGGAGATAGGGGATCTTTTCAATGACTCCCATATAAGTCCCGGGATGGTCAACCCCCGAAGAAGGATGCCGGGTGAAGCCCCGGACATGCATTTCATAGATCAGCGAATCCTCGAGGGGAATATTCAGCGGCCGGTCTCCTTGCCAGTCAAAATCGTCATCGACCAGGCAACCGCGACGGCTGAACAGACACTCGCGACTCTCGCCGCCGGAGCGGATGTATTCCCCTCCCCAGTCGGCCCCTCCCGACAGAGCCTTGGCATATGGATCGAGAAGGATCTTATCACTATTAAAACGATGCCCTTCGCCGTCGGGATCCTGAGGCCCCTTAACCCGAAAACCATATCTTAGATCAGGGTCAAGATCTTCGATATGGATATGCCAGACATCACCGGTCCGGTTAACCAGAGGATCAAGCCTGATCTCCTGATGGACGCCGGTTTTGCCGCTCTCAAAAAAAAGCAGCTCTACTGCCGTGGCATGCCGGGAGAAAAGGGCGAAATTAAAGCCGTTCCTGGTGCGGGAGGCACCAAAGGGCAAAGGGGTTCCGGGGCTGGAGGAGAATGTCTTCATTTTAATTATAATTAGTTGAAGTGGCTATTAACCAAACTTCGCTATTTACTCTTTAACTCTCTTATAGGACTGGATCCCGGCTAAAAGCATGCCGGGATGACGATTAGAACTCTTACCTCGTCATTCCCGCATGTTTCTAGCGGGAAGTAAGTGTAGACTCCGATCCAGCTTGCTTCGCGGAGTTTCACAAGAGGTATGTTAGTTAATGTAAAAATCTGTTGACTAACCAGTAACAATTATTGTTTAATCTAATTAAGATAAAAATGGTCTTGTTTGTGAGACTCGACCTTGAAAATGATTCTATAGAAAAACAAACAGTTTTTAAAGAGAATAAGAACAACAGTTGGAAGAGAGGAGGTCTGCATGGGTTTGGTAAATATACTCGATATAAGTGACCGGAGTCAGTTTTCCATTGACTGGGAGATAACCCCGACCGCCACCTTCACCATGTTTGAAAGCTGGGGTGGGGTCAACGGCGAAAGAATTCGCAACAACGACGAGAAGTTCTACTATTTCTATGTTGATGCCTGGGAATCACCGGCCGCCCTCTATCTGATGGAGCGCGGGGTCCGGCATGCCAAGATCCTGGCCCGGATCGACGCCCCTCAGGAACTGATCGACCGCTGTATCGCCGAAGGCGGCCGCTCCACCACCCTGGACAAAAGTTACGCGATCAACGAGGCCGTCCGTGATTGGCTGATCAAAACCGTGATCGACAGCGGTGACTCATCCCTTGTTACTCCGATCAAACACGAAGAGTCAGCTGAAATTATGGAGACCACTGGTCTTTTAGCTCCAGGAACCGTGGTGGTTGGCCTGGAGGTCGTCAAGCTGCGCAGTGAAGCGGATTTCTTCAGTGAAGAACAGGTGGCCGAACTGATCAGAAAAGGCGGCTATTTTGACACAAAGCGCAATCCCGACACCATCTTTACAAACCATCTGGTCGATAATGGCGACGAACGAACCGTCACCGACCTGGCTACAGGCCTGATCTGGGACCGCTACGGTTGCGATATTGCCAACATCAAGCGGGTCAGAGGCCATGTCGAGGAAATGAACCGGACAAAATATGGCGGCCACAGCGACTGGCGGATGCCGACCATTGACGATGCCATGTCCCTGATGGAACCACAGCAAAACAGCAAAGGACTGTATCTGCACCCCTGCTTTTCACAGGAACAACCCTTTATCTTTTCGGCTGATCAGCGCCGCCCCGGTGGCTACTGGTTCGTCGATTATAAACAGGGAGCCGCGTTCTGGGCTTCCGGCACCATCCCGGGCGGTTTCGGACGGGCCTGCAGGTCCGTCTAGGCAACGCTCAACCCTTTTTCTCCTTTCTTTGCCCTGGCCGGGTCCGCATTGTGTGGGCCCGGCCCTCCTTATTTTCTCAGCCATCCATCGCAGAACGGCTAAAGTCGCCCCGCAAATTCTCCGGTTTGAATTGACTTTTCTCTGACCTGACAGTTATATTTTCGCCCGATGCTGACAATAGCAACTAAACAAGCCTCAGCTAAGAACCGGGGTTTTTATACGGTTGATTAAATCAACTATTGTGTCATGCCGGAGGTGATCCGGCATCCAGAATGTCTGGCCCGTCTTTCCTGGATTCCGGCTTCCGCCGGGATGACAAGTAGCTCCGCCAAAAGGCGAGAGGTTTTGACCATCCCCGAAAGGGGAACTAACTAACACGAGGACAAAAATGAACAGAATCATCCTGCCTTTACTTCTTATAATGCTTTTCGCCGCCACAGAACTGCCGGCCTTTACCGGGGAGAAGTTCGGCCGCCCGCTGACCCTGACCGAACTGACCAAGGTCTCCGAGTTGGAGAAAGACCCGAAGGCTTTTATCGGCCAGAAGGTTCTGGTCTCCGGCACTATCGTCGAGGTCTGTGCCAAACGGGGTTGCTGGATGGATATCGCCAGCGATACCCCTTTCAAGAAGATCCAGATCAAGGTTACTGACGGGGTCATCGTCTTCCCGATGTCGGCCCGCGGCAAATCCGCTCACGTGGAAGGCGTACTCGAAGAGCTGAAAATGAGCCGAAAGGAAGCCATCGCTTACGGGCGTCACCAGGCTGAAGAAAAGGGAACCACTTTCGATCCGGCCTCGGTCACCGGCCCTCAGGTTACCTACCGGATCAGAGCCCTCGGCGCCGTGATCAGCGAATAAAATGAAATGGCGCAAATGGAACAATATTATCCACCGGGATCTTGGTTATCTCTGTTTCGGCCTGACCATTATCTATGTGATCTCCGGGGTTGCCGTTAACCATATCGACATCTGGAATTCCAGTTATTCCATTGAGCGGATCGAATCACAACTCAAAGCCCCGCTGCCAGCAGACCCATCCGGGAAGGAGACTATCGCCACGATCCTGGCCGAACTGGGTGAAACAGGCCGTTACAAGAACAGCTTCCGGCCTGATCCCCGGACCCTGCAGATCTTCGTCGAAGGCAACACCCTGACCATCGACCTGTCTTCCGGGCGGGTCCTGCAGGAAAAGGTTTCGCCCAGGCCCATCCTCAGGCAGCTCAATTTCCTCCACCTCAACCATCCCAAAAAAGCATGGTCCTGGTTTGCCGATCTTTATGCTCTCTGCCTCGGAATGCTGGCAATCACTGGTCTATTCGTGTTAAAGGGAAAAAGGGGGATCACCGGCAGGGGGGCCTGGCTCACTGTAACCGGCATACTAATTCCGATCTTTTTCCTCTGGCTTTATTACTGATCTGAAAACTAATAGCTAAAGGCAGGTTTGCCGATCATGGGTCTACTCGATTTCACTAAACCTAAATGGCAGCATAAAGATCCAGCCGTACGACTGGCAGCGATCGAAATTGTTGACCCTGCAGAAACAACCACCCTGGCCGGGGTAGCTCTGAAGGATCCGGACCCGGAGGTACGCCGGGCAGCCATCAACCGACTTGCCGATCTTGAAACTATCTCGACCCTTGCAGACAACAGCAGCAACCGCGAAGACCTCCCCTGCATAACCGCCCGCAAAGACCAACTCCTTTACGATATCATGCTTACCGTCCCGGCCAACAGCCCGCTGGTGGAGCGTTTATCGGAGATATCTTCTCCTGACCTGCTGGCCACCATAGCCGCCGGGGCCGAACAGCTGACGATCCGCCTGGCCGCCATCAGCTGCATTGATGACCAACTGCTGCTGTCCACCATAATTGAACAAAAATGCGGTAAAGATCCGGCCCGGATTGCCCTGGCCAAGATCTCCGATGAAAAGCTCCTGAAGCGATTGAGCAGCTCGGCCGCAAGCAAGACCTCCCGCCGACTGGCCACCGAAAAACTGGCCGGGATTGAACAGCAACGCCATCAACCGGACGAATCAGAGATCCGTGGCAAGGCCCTGGCCGCCCTGGCCGCGGAAGCGGCAGAACTTCTCGACTCCGGCAACTGGGACAAAGCCCGGACCAGGCTTACTGCCATCAAGGAAGAGTGGCAGAAACTCGACTACGAAGGAAGCCATCCGGCCCATGCTCAATTTTCCGAAACCTGCGCCATTTTTGAAAAAAAATCCCAGACCATCGAACAATCCCGCCAGCTGGAACAGACCAAAGCCGCCCGTTATGAGGCGCAGCAAACCAAATTTAACGAGATCTGCACCACTATCGAGGGGCTGACCGGCTCCACTGACGACAGGGCAGAAGAGCTCAGGGATCAGGCCCTGGAAATCTGGCAGCAACTTATCTCCGCGCCGCTGGAAGAGCGATTGGTACCCAGCGAGGCGATGAGAAAACGATTCGAGCAAGCCAGCCAGTCCTTCGCCAGGACCCGGGTGAAGATCAACAACGAAAAAGAACTTGTAACTGCCATAGAAAAGGATATCCGGAGCGCAGCCGAACAGATTGCCAATGACAACCTGAAAAAAGCGGCCACAAACATTAAGGCCGCCGCCAAAACGCTGGACGTTACCAAGCTTAAATATTTCAGCAGAGCGACTCTCGGAAAGCTGCACGCCGAGACCATTGCAGCCCTTGCCGTGGCAGAAAAAACCGCACAGGAGCAGAATACTGCCAACCGGCAGGAGATCTGTACCACACTTGAGGCACTCTCCGAAACAGACAATTACCGGCAGGCCGAAGGGCAGCTTAAGGCCCTGGAGCAAAGCTGGCAGGCCATAGAACCACTGGCCGGACCGGCTGGGGTTGAACTGGCGGAAAGATTCAACCGGGCCCTTAATAACTTCACCGAAAAGAGGCAGACCTTCGACCATGAACAGGACTGGCAGTCCTGGGCCAACTTAAGTCTTAAGGAAAAACTGATCGAACAGGTTGAAGCTCTTAAGCTCGAAGAAGAGCTGGAAACTATCTTCAATACCGTCAAGGAAGTCCAGGCGGCCTGGAAAAAGATCGGCCCGGTACCCAGGAAAAAATCCCAGAAGATCTGGGACAGGTTCCACGCCACCTGTGACCGTAACTTCAAGCGTACCGAACCTTATCTGGAAGAAATGAAAAAGCGGCGGGACGAGGCGATGGCCCGGCGACGGGAGATATGTCTCGCAGCCGAGGAGCTGGCCGGATCTACCGCCTGGAACAAGACTGCGGCCAGCCTCAAAGCCCTGCAGGAAGAATGGAAGGGGCTGCTCCACGGCTCCCGGCGTGAGGAGGACAAGTTGTACAAGCAGTTCCGCCAGGCCTGTGACCAGTTCTTCAGCCGCCGCCAGGAAGACTACGAATCCAGAGCGGATAACCGCCTCCGGAGTCTCGCCGCCAAGGAAGAGATTTGCGATCAAGCCGAAAAACTGGCCGCAGATCCGCAATACGGCCATCCAGGAAAGTTCCGGGTCCTGCAAACCAACTGGAAGAAGATCGGTCAGGTCCCGAAAGAAAAGGAGAAGGAGGTATGGAAACGCTTCCGGGCCGCCTGCGATAGTTTTTTCAATTGGCTCGATGAAAAACACCTCGAAAACCTGAAAGAAAAAGAAGCGCTCTGCAAAGAGCTGGAAGAACTTCTGGCGACAGGATCAGACGACAGCAACCATAAAGAGATTGCCGGTAAATTGGCCGGATTGCAGCAACAGTGGAAAGAGATCGGCGCGGTACCCCATAAACAGCAAGAGGCGATCCGGGACCGTTTTCAAGAGCCATCGGACGCCTTCTTCAAGGCCAGACAGCAACAATTTGAAAAAAGAGAGACAGTTCGTCGCGAAAACCAGCTGGCCAAAGAAGAACTGCTGGCCCGGGCCGAAGAACTGGCCAGTCAGGGCAGCGACAAAAAAACCAGCAATAAGCTCCAGGCCCTGCAAAAAGAATGGCAACAGGCCGGTCCTGCACCCCGGGCAGTAAACGATGAACTAGACCAGCAATTCAAAGCGCTCTGCGATGCTTTTTTTGAGGGACGTCGCCAGTACTTTTCTGATCTTGCCGAGCAGCGCCTG
>CBDVDF010000082.1:0-6832 GCA_965372675.1 uncultured Desulfobacterales bacterium | reverse complement strand
ATCATCACGATGAGCAACGTCAATGCTCTGACCGATCTTTTTCTGAATCCCGATCTTTCCTATTTTAACCTTGAACATCTTATCGTTGGCGGGGTGATGGCCCTGTTGACCTCTGTGATCTGTGCACTGATGGAGGTCAACATAAGCCGGTCAGAAAATCGGGCCTCCAACGTCAGGCTGGCCCCCTTTGCCTGGTTCATTGCGATCGCCTGGACCATCATTATTTTCTCTTCCCTGATGAAAGATATCTCCAGCGAGAAAGAAACCAGCCTTGAGATCGCCCGCCAGGAAGCGAAAACCGTTTATGAAAAAGACCTCAATTATTATCGCTGGGCAACCGATCATCATGGTGTCTTCGTGCCGATCACCGACAAGACCCAACCTAACCCCTATCTTGAACATCTTCCCGAGCAGGTGGTCGTTACAGAATCAGGCCTCAGACTGACCCTGGTTAACCCCGAATATATGATCCGCCAGGTGTATGAAATGCGGGCCAAAAGTTTCGAAGCCCTCGGCCATATAACCAGCCTCGATCCGATCAGGGCTGAAAACGCTGCCGACCCATGGGAAGAAGAGGCCCTTAATGCCTTTGAGTCGGGGAGCAAGGAAGTCAGCAGCATCGAGAGTATTAACGGCCAACCATATCTGCGCCTGATGCGCCCAATGATAACCGAGCAAGGCTGCCTGAAATGCCATGCCCCGCAAGGATATGAACCTGGCGACATCCGGGGCGGCATCAGTGTCTCTATACCCATGGCCCATCTCTATGAACTGGCCAGAAAAAAATCTGTCTCCCTGATCTTCGGCCATTTAAGCCTGTGGCTCCTCGGTATCCTCGGTATTTTCATAGGCTCTTACCGTATTCAACAATCGATCAGTGAAAGAGAAGAAGCCGAAGCCAGGGTCCGGTCGATTATCGAGAATATGTTCGACGGCCTGATCATCCTGACCGAAGATGCAACCATCGAGTCGCTGAACTCGCCGGCCGCAAAAATGTTCGGCTACGATTCTGCAACAGATTCCCTGCTCGGCCAGGATATCGCGATCCTGGCCCCCAGCATTGCCACTTCAAGCAACGGCCAGGGATCGCCGGCGGGGATCAGAAAGATCCTGGGCAGCCTGCAGGAAATCACCGGTCGCAAAAAAGACTCCGCCGAGTTCCCGATGGAGATGTCCGTCAGCGAGATGAAATTCGGCGCCCATATTTTCTTCATCGCTGTTGTTCGTGACATTACGGAAGAAAAGATCAGAAAGGCGGAAGCCCTGCAGGCCGGCAAACTTGCCGCCATCGGCGAACTGGCGGCCGGAGTCGCACACGAGATCAACAACCCCATCAACGGGGTGATCAACTATGCCCAGATCATCTATGATGAATGTGAAGGTGAGGGGCATAAGGAGTCTCTGGATCTCCTGGCCAAGATCATTAAAGAAGGTGAAAGGGTCGCCGGGATTGTCAGTAATCTCCTGGCCTTTGCACGACAGCAGGATGAAGAGAACGACGAGATCATCCTTCGCGAGATCATCGATGATTCCATCTCCCTGCTCAAACACCAGCTCAACAAGGATGGTATTCAGTTAATAGTCGAAACGGACGAGAACCTGCCGCTCCTGCATGGCAATCCGCAACAGCTGCAACAGGTCTTTCTCAACCTGATCAGCAATGCCCGCTATGCCCTGAATGAGAGGTATAAAAAAGTTGATCCCGGCAAAAGGATCGAGATCAAAACCGAGCTGGTACATCTAGAAAAAGACTATCTGAGAACCACGGTTACCGATTACGGGGTCGGCATTCCTCCGGAACTGGTCAGCCGGATATTTGATTCACTCTTCAGCACCAAACCAGCAGGTGAGGGAACCGGCCTGGGCCTGTCGATCAGCCGTGAACTGGTCCATGCCCATAAAGGCCACCTCCATATCGAATCACAGCTTAACGACCACACCACGGCCATTGTCGACCTGCCGTTGCCTGCAAGCCAGTCTCCTGAAACTATTGATGACCAGTCTGAACCGGCAAACTGAAAGAAGTCAGGGTTTGTCCATCTATGCCACTGCCAACCGCAAATCTGCCCCGATGGCCCTTTTCGATCAACTCACGGCAAACTTTTAGATCCCGGGCCGTCTCGTTGTCGGTGATCTCGGCAGCGGGACCATCGCCAAGAACCACCGTGATTGTTTCCGACTCCAAAGCAATTCCATGATCGACGATCCGGACCTGAAGATATTTCCTGCCGTCTTCTTCTTCGAGCAGAGAAGTGATCTCCAGTCTCTTTTCCAGACTTTTTTCAGGGTATTTCCGGTTGAGAGACTTTCGGGCCCGGTTGAGTAGCAGCATCATAACCAGATGGATATCCTGGACCCGGAGCGGAACTTCGGGAAGATCCCCGACAGTTTCAACCTTGAAAGAGATCCCCTCGATCTTCAGGTTGTGACTGATCAGAACCAGAACATCCTGGATGATGGTATCAAGGTCAACGAACTCCCGGGTCTGTTCTTCTTCACTGCCGTAAAAAAGAAGCTTACGGGCAATTTCAGCGATCCGTTCACCTTCGCTGATAATCCCGTGCAAGGGCACTTCATGTTCTGCTATGACGCCTTCACCATCATCCTCTTCATCGACCAGGACCTGGGCATAGTTGATAATGCCGTTACTGAGGTTATTTACTTCATGGGCTATGCCGGTGCAGAGTTCACCCAAAGCCGCCATCCTGGTCGCCCGCAAACTGGCCGGAACATAACGGCAGCTGTTCTTCACCTCGATATAGCTCAAACCGAGGGCCACATCACTTGCCATCTTGTTCAGTAATTTCATCTCTTCATCTTCAAAGGAATTCTCCACCCCGGAGTAAATGCTGATAACCCCGTAAATATGCCCTTCCCAGATCAGGGGTAGAGCCGCACAGTCGGCCCGACCGGTAGCCAGGGGCGAATCTTTCAGATATCCTTTAGGCACCCCGGCCAGGATATCCCGGTCTACAACGACCTGGCCTTGATGAAAGGCCCTGATCGCCGGCTCCCGCTGGCGACCGACCTCCTTGCCTTCTGCCAGCATAAGACCCAGACAGGCTTCACCACGCTGATCGGTGGTAGCAGCAACACCATCGGCAAGCAGAGGCTGCAGATCGTTGCCTTCTTCATCGGGGATGCCGATCCAGACCAGACAGTAATCTTCATTGAACAGCAGGGCCCGGCTTACATCCTTAAAGAGTTTATCGATGCTGTCCGCCCCGCCGCAGGCAGTGCCGGCCCGATGGACCGCATACATAACCCTTTCCAGCCGACTCCATTCCGAAATATTAGACATGCGCTGGTCAATAAGGCCCTGAAAGGCCTCGGCCAGCACCGCGACTTCCTCGGAGGCCTTACAGGCCTGGAGATTGACTTTCTGCCGCCGGCCGCCACTTATCTCTCTGACCTGCTGGAGAAGTTTCAGAAGCGGGGTAACCACCGATCTCTGGCCCAGGACCAGTAAATTGACCACAATAAATATGACCAGGGCCAGGGCCCCGATCGCGACATTTTGAAAATCGATCAGCCTGCTCTTGGCATAATCAACCAGCAACCGATCCAGGGCCATTAACCGCTCGGCAAACCTCCGGCTTTCAGCATTGACCTCTGCCACTTCCTTCTTGCTTAAGGGTCCGTCTCCTTTCTGGAGGGCCAGGATCAAGCCGGACAAGTCTATCTGGCCGGCAAAATTGAGCCTGTATTCTGCGGGGATAAGCGGGTTTTTGGCAAAGTTGGCAAGCCGGGAGTGAAACTTTTCAAGCTCGGTGGCGATCAACGGTAATTCAGCGTATTTAGCAGCCAGCATTGCAGTAAGCATCCGTTCACGGATAATGGCAAAACTGAACAGCAGTTCTTCGCTCTGGCTGATGATTTGATGGTGATCCTGGCGGAGTTGGTACTGCCTGACCCCCATAAAGAGAACGCCTGTCATGATCAGGATCATGACCAGAGCGGTCGCATATATTTTAACCCTCAACGGTTGAGTCATTCAAGCCGCCTCCGTATCAGATACCTATCTGGATCAGTTTTAACACTCCTTCTAGCCATGGGCCTCTGCGTCTCTCTGACCCACCTTTGGACACTTGATGATTATTTCCAGCTCATCACCATCAATGGTTTCATTTTTCAGCAGATACTCGGCCAGTTCATGCAGGTAATTCATCTTGCCCTCCAGGATGATCACCGCTTCCTGGTAGGCATCTTCAATGACCCGGTTGATCTCTTCATCAATAACTCTGGCCGTATCTTCACTGAAGATCGATCTGCTTGAACTGCCACCGAGGAAATCTTCTCTGGTTGTAGCATAGGCCCGGGGCCCGAGAGATTCACCCATCCCCCATTCACAGATCATTCTGGTTGCCACCTCGGTTGCGGTCTGCAGATCGTTATATGCCCCGGTTGTATAGTGATTGAAGACCAGTTCTTCGGCCACCCTGCCGCCAAGCAGGATCTTGATCCGATTGACCAGATAAAGGCGAGAATATGAATGGCGGTCATCCAGAGGGATTTGCTGGGTAACCCCCATAGCCCGTCCCCGCGGCACAATTGAAACCTTGAAGATCGGATCGGTCTCCGGCAGCAGATAGGCAAGAATGGCGTGGCCGGCCTCATGATAGGCCGTCGAACGCCGCTCCTTTGCGCTGACCACCAACTCCTTGCGCTCAGTGCCCATGACGATCTTGTCCTTGGCCTCTTCGAGATCATCCAGCTCGATAGCATCTTTGCCTTTCCTGGCCGCCATCAGGGCCGCCTCGTTAACCAGGTTGGCCAGGTCCGCCCCGGTGAAACCAGGGGTCATCGCTGCGACATTATCCAGCGCCACGGCCGGGGCCATAGCCACTTTCCCGGCATATATCTCAAGGATCTGCTGACGACCTCTAACATCCGGGGGAAGAATACTTACCTGGCGATCAAAACGGCCCGGCCTCATCAGGGCGGGATCCAGGATATCCGGACGGTTGGTGGCTGCCACCACTACTACGGTTTCATCACTCTGGAAGCCGTCCATCTCAACCAGGAGGGCATTCAAGGTCTGCTGCCTTTCATCCTGGCCTCCCGAGGCACCGGCGCCGCTGCCCCGGTGGCCGCCGACGGCATCTATTTCGTCGATAAAAACAATGCAGGGGGCATTTTTTTTGGCTTCCTTGAAAAGATCACGAACTCTTGAGGCCCCTACTCCGACAAACATCTCGACAAAATCAGAACCACTGATACTGAAAAAAGGCACTCCCGCCTCTCCAGCTATGGCCCGGGCCAGAAGGGTCTTGCCGGTTCCGGGAGGCCCCTGGATCAATACTCCTTTGGGGATTCTGCCACCGAGCCTGGTATAAGACTCCGGTCTCTTAAGAAAATCGATTATCTCATAGAGTTCGGTCTTGGCCTCACCGATGCCGGCGACGTTATCAAAAGTTACATCCCGGATGGTTGTTACGGCCTTTGCCTTGTCAAAGCCAGGGCTTTTCCTGCCCTTGGCGCCTGGCCGCTGAGCAAGGATGATCAGAATAATCCCCAGCAACATGGCAGGCAGGAAATATCTGACAAACTGTAAAACTATCGACGGTCGATTGTCTTCAACAACAACCTGGACGCCCTTCTGGGCCAGTTTGTCCACCGCACTGCCGTTCTCGGGCAGAACCGTCGAAAAATCCCGCCCGTATATATCTTTACCGGTAACCTGTTCACCCCGGATCGATATCTCTTTGATCTCTCCTTTAGCGATGCTGCTGGTAAAAGACGAATAACTCATCGCCGGAGAGCTATGCTCCACCTGCCAGAGGTAGGCGAAAACAGCCGAAAAAAGAATAATGATGATCAGGATTAGAATGTTGCGAACTGTCGATACCTGCATTTTTCCCCTTTAGCCAGAGGTCATATTGTTTATGACCTTATAGCTCGATCAGTTTCAGAAACCTATAGCCCCCAACCACCCCTTGGCCATGGCCGCAAAGCCGCCACCGGATAGACCGCTTACCAGACATAAAAAGCCCCAGATCCCGATAAAGGCCGACATGACGACGATCAAGCCCATCCAGAATTGGGAAACACCGGCTGAAATGTTCTGCAAAACATCATCGTTTCCCAGATCCTTTTCATTCTTGTCGATGCCGATATTTTCTTTCATGACTGATCTCCGCTCATCTACATGTTAACTTTTTTTATTAACTGATGGCAACTCCGTCTGTTTTTTCCAACTTACTCCCCTTTAATTAAAAGCTGTGGAGGCCGGCTCAAGGTGTTGTCTGAAGGGGGGGGGAAGAATCAGGAGGAACCCCAAGCCGGCCTCCACGGGGAAACTTTCTAGATCCCGGTAATCGCGCTTATCCAGGCCTGGGCCAGGGAGATAGGTCCACCAGCCTTGGCCAGTGCACTGATCATTGCCGCCATGGCCCAGAGTCCGGTCAGGCCGGCAAATGTTACCATCCCGCCGATCGCCACTCTCAAAACCGCTTCGATCGTACGATTAGCTGCCTGGATACCCTTTACTGATCCCGTCTCTTCTATTCTTGTATTGATAGTCATGGCGTGCCTCCTATTGATAAAGTCTGCTAGATACCGGTAATTGCGCTGATCCAGGCCTGGGCCAGGGAGATCGGTCCGCCAGCCTTGGCCATTGCACTGATCATTGCTGCCATGGCCCAGAGTCCGGTCAGACCGGCAAATGTTACCATCCCGCCGATCGCCACTCTCAAAACCGCTTCGATCGTCCGATTAGCTGCCTGGATACCCTTTACTGATCCTGTCTCTTCTATTCTTGTATTGATAGTCATGGCGGCCTCCTATTGATAAAGTCTGCTAGATACCGGTAATTGCGCTGATCCAGGCCTGG
>CBDVDF010000081.1:0-6857 GCA_965372675.1 uncultured Desulfobacterales bacterium | reverse complement strand
AGAGGCTGCTCCTAAGAAAGAGGCTGCTCCTAAGAAAGAGGCTGCTCCTAAGAAAACCGCCGCTCCTAAGAAGACTGCTGCCGCTAAAAAAGAGGCTGCTCCCAAAAAGGCCGCCACCAAAAAAGCTGCTACCAAGAAAGAAGACAAAGCTTAATCACCAACCTGATCAGAACAGATCCGTGGCCATCGCCCTGTTATTAACAGTGCGGCGGCCACCGGATCTGTCTTTTTTTTAAATCTGTTAATAAACTTTTAGGAGTAAGGGCTGTGGAAATAACTAGTAAAATGGTAAAAGAACTCCGCGACAAAACCCAAGCGGGGATGATGGATTGCAAAAAATCGCTAGTCGAAAACGACGGCGACATGGAGAAATCAATCGATTTTCTCCGCCAGAAAGGTCAGGCGGTTGCCCTGAAAAGAGCGGGCCGGGCTACCACTGAAGGGATCATTCAGACCTACATCCATGCCGGCGGCAAACTCGGGGTTATGGTAGAGATCGGCTGCGAAACCGATTTCGTCGGCAAATCAGACCTGTTTCAGGACTTTGCCAAGGATGTCGCCATGCACATCGCCGCCAGCAGTCCCGTTGCCACTAAACGTGAAGATATCCCGGCCGATCTCCTGGCCCGCGAAACCGAAATCTTCAAAAAACAGGCCCTGGATTCTGGTAAACCGGAAAATATCGTCGACAAGATCGTCTCCGGAAAAATTGACAAGTACTTTTCAGAAGTAACCCTGATGGAACAGAAATTCGTCAAAAATCCCGATCTCACCATCCAGGACCTGCTGGACGAGCTCATCGCCAAGATCGGCGAGAACATTTCCATCAAAAAGTTCGCCCGTTTCCAGGTCGGCGTCTGATAGAGCAAAGAGAACGATTTTGACTGAGAGCGCCTACAAGAGAGTACTTCTAAAGCTGAGCGGCGAAGCCCTGATGGGCAAAGCCAAATACGGCATTCAGCCGGAGATGCTGAAGTATGTGGCCGATGAGGTCAAAGGAGTGATGGACCTGGGAGTCCAGGTTGGTCTGGTCATCGGCGCCGGCAATATTTTTCGCGGTGTCTCCGGGGCTTCGGAAGGAATGAATCGGGCTGCCGCCGACAATATGGGCATGCTGGCCACAGTGATCAACGCCCTGGCAATGAAAGATGCCCTTGAAGATAACGGCGTCCCCTGCCGGGTCCTGTCTGCCATTCCGATGCCCACGGTCTGCGAACCTTACAGCCGACTGGCTGCTCTCAACCACCTCGAAAAAGGCCGGGCGGTGATCTTTGCAGCCGGCACCGGCAACCCTTACTTCACCACCGATACCGCTGCCGTTCTGCGGGGTCTGGAAATTGAAGCTGATGTTATCTGCAAAGCCACCAGAGTTGACGGGGTATATGACAAGGATCCGCTGCTCCACGATGACGCAGTCAAGTTCGATGAGCTCAACTACCGCGAAGTTCTAAAACGACGTCTCAAGGTCATGGATTCTGCCGCCATCTCGCTGGCTAGTGACAACAACAAGACCATCCTGGTTTTCGACATGAACCAACCCGGCAATATCAAAAAAGCGATCTGCGGTGAAAATACCGGCACGATTATCAAGGGAGAATGAAATGAGCGAAGTACTCAGTTCAATGGTCGAAAAAATGGAAAGCAGCACCGACGCTTTTAAACGTGAGCTGTCAAAGGTCAGGACCGGCCGGGCCTCCATCTCTCTGTTGGACGGCATCAAAGTCGATGCATATGGCTCACCGCTGCCGATTAATCAGGTCGCCACCATGACCATCCCCGAAAGCCGCCTTATTCAGGTGCAGGCTTGGGACACCCAGCTCCTGGGCCCGATTGAGAAAGCCATCCAGAAAGCGGACTTGGGGCTTAACCCGATCAATGACGGTAAACTTCTCCGGATATCCATCCCCCAGTTGACCGAAGAACGTCGCAAAGAACTGGTAAAAAAAGTTAAGAAAATAACCGAAGAGTACCGGGTCGCGGTCCGCAACTCACGCCGCGAAGCTATTGACACCCTGAAAAAGCAGAAGAGTGACAAGGATATTACCGAAGACGATCTTTTCCGCCTCCAGGATGATGCCCAGAAAGAAACCGACAAGTTCATCAAACAGATCGATGAGCTGATGGCCGTAAAAGAAAAAGAGGTGCTGGAGGTCTGATCACGATCTTCACCGCATTGCCAGAGCCTCCCAGAATCTATTAAAAGATCATTTCTCGGGAAAAACCTAACCAGGACAAACGCATCATCCATCTTCTACAGACCTGCCCATGACTGATTCTAACGAACTGGACCCCGGCAATATCCCGACCCATGTGGCGATCATCATGGATGGCAACGGCAGGTGGGCCCAGAAACGGGGTCTGCCCCGCCCGGTCGGTCACAAGCACGGGGTAGAGTCAGTCCAGGAGATCGTCCGCACTGCCGACCGACTAGGCATCAAATACCTGACCCTTTATGCCTTCTCCACCGAGAACTGGAAGCGCCCCCCTCTGGAAGTCCAAGCCCTGATGGGTCTCCTTAAGTCCTTCCTGCAAAAAGAACTCCGAACCATCACCGACAACAACGTTTCACTTAGATGTATCGGCCAGAAAGAGCGGTTACCGGCAGAAGTTCGCCTGGTCCTGGACAAGGCCATTACCGAAACTGCCGATAATGATGGACTGGTCCTTAATCTTGCCCTCAGTTATGGCGGCAGGAACGAGATGGTCCGGGCGGTCCAGAAGATCGCCACGGCCTGCCGGGACGGCCAACTCACCCCGGAAGATATCAATGAAGATACCCTGGCTGATCACTTGGATACCGCCAGTCAGCCCGACCCGGATCTGCTGATCAGGACAGGTGGTGAATCTAGGTTGAGCAATTTTCTGCTCTGGCAGTTATCATATTCGGAAATTTTCATCACAGAAACTCTGTGGCCTGATTTCCGGGACAAGGAATTCATCGCCGCGCTCACTGACTTCCAGAAACGGCAGCGTCGTTTCGGAAAAACCTCTAAGCAGGTAACCGGATCATGAACCGCAAAAGAATAGCAACCGGCCTGGTCATCAGTGGCGGCTGGCTGGCCCTCCTCTTCTACGGCCCCTTCTGGCTCTTTTGGCTGACCTTCCTGGCCCTTGGTGCCCTGGCCTTGAACGAGTACTATAGGATGACCCTGGCCGATTACAGCCGGATCGACAAGATCACCGGCACCCTGCTCGGTCTCTTCCCTCTGCTGGCAGCTTACGAGGGAAAATCGGAGGCCGTTGCCGCCGCCCTTTTCCTCTCCCTGTTCTTCCTGATCGTTTACAGCCTGACCCGCTATTCGACCCTCGACAACAAAACAAGCGGCCCGAACGGTTTCACCCTGATGATGCGCCTGGGCTTCGGAATATTCTATGTCGGTTTCAGCTTTTCCCATTTCACCCTGCTGCTGACCTTCAGCGAAGGCAAGCACCTGCTGATCCTGCTGACCGTTATTACCGTCTTCTCGGATTCTTTCGCCTACTACACCGGCATGTTCCTCGGTAAACATAAACTGGCCCCCGCCATCAGCCCCGGCAAAACCATCGAAGGTTTGCTGGGCGGCCTGGTCGGCAGCATCATCGGCGCGATCCTCGTCTGCATCTGGTTCTTTCCCGACTTCTCACTTGCCAAGATGGTCATCCTGACCATCTTCCTAAGCCTGGTAGGGGTGATGGGAGATCTGACCGAGTCAATGATCAAAAGGACCATGGGCGTAAAAGATTCCGGCAATATCCTGCCCGGTCACGGCGGAGTTCTAGATCGCCTCGATTCCCTGATGATCGCGGCGCCGGTATTGTTCTATCTGCTCCACTTCAAAGTACTCACCATATAAGCCAAGGCAGGTAGAAAGATGGTCAAGAATATTTCCCTGCTCGGCTCCACCGGTTCCATCGGCCGCAACGTTCTGGAAGTAATAAGCCAGAATCCCGGCCGCTTCGATGTGGTCGGCATGGCGGCCGGTAAAAACATCCAGCTCCTTAAAGAGCAGATCGAGCTTTTTGAGCCGCAGCTGGTTTCGGTCGCCGACCAGACTCTGGCCGGTGATCTGGCCCAGAGCCTGCCATCGGGCTGGAGTGAGAAGATCGTCACCGGTCGGGAAGGCAATGAGCGGGTTGCGACGATCCCCGCAGCCGAGATGGTGGTCTCCGCCATCGTTGGAGCAGCCGGGCTCACTCCCACCCTGGCCGCGATCCGGGCCGGCAAGGATATCGGCCTGGCCAACAAGGAAACCCTGGTAATGGCAGGGGAACTGGTGATGGCCGAAGTACACCGTCACAAAGTCAACCTGCACCCCATCGACAGCGAACACAGCGCCATCTATCAGGGCCTTGATGCCGGTCGCCATGAAGATGTCGCCCGTCTGATCCTCACTGCCTCAGGCGGCCCCTTTTTCCGCTTCAGCAAAGAAGAATTGCAGGATGTCACCCCGGAGCAGGCCCTGAATCATCCGAACTGGGATATGGGCAAAAAGATATCCATAGACTCCGCAACCCTGATGAACAAGGGACTGGAGATCATCGAGGCAAGATATCTCTTCGACATCGAAGTGGAGAGGATAGAAGTACTGATCCACCCCCAATCGATCGTCCACTCGATGGTCGAGTATCAGGACGGCTCATTTATCGCCCACCTGGGAATCCCCGACATGAAGATCCCGATCGCCTATGCCCTGACCTTTCCAGAGCGCCTTAAACTGGATCTGCCGCGTCTCAATCTGGCCGCCGCACCCGACCTTGAATTCCACACCCCGGACCAGGATAAATTCCCGGCCCTGAAACTGGCCTACCAGGTCTGCGCCAAAGGCGGTACCCTGCCTGCGGTCCTTAACGCTGCCAACGAGGTGGCAGTAGCAGCCTTTCTGGAAGGCCGGATAAGTTTCCCCACCATTACCACAACGGTCGAAACTACCGTTGAACAAACTAAATGCGACCAGGCGGTCGATCTGGAATCGATCCTGATCGCCGACCGTGAGGCCAGAACCAGGGCCGAAGCAATTATCGACTCACAAAACATCGGATAATATATCGTTATGAATTCAGTCATCTCTTTTCTCATCGTTCTCGGTCTGCTTATCTTCGTCCACGAATTCGGCCATTTCATCTGGGCAAAATTCTTCAGGGTCAAGGTCCTGAAATTCTCCCTCGGCTTCGGACCCAAGCTGTTTGGCCGCCAGTTTGGCGAGACCGAATACCTGATCAGCGCCTTCCCGCTCGGCGGTTATGTAAAAATGCTCGGCGAGCAGAACGGCGAAGAAGTTTCGGCCGAGGACAAGGAACACTCCTTTGCCGACAAACCGGTCTGGCAGCGCTTTATCATCGTCGCAGGCGGCCCAATCTTCAACCTGCTTTTCGCAGTCCTGCTCTTTTTCATGATCTTCTCAATAGCCGGCCTGCCGACCGGGGTCGACAACACATTTATCGGTGCGGTCGTGGCGGACTCCCCGGCCGAAGAGATCGGACTACAGGCGGGAGACGAAATCCTTTCGATCAACGGCACAACTACCATTAAGTGGCTGGATGTGGCCGATCTGATCTCCGCCAGCAACGGTGAAGCGGTCGAACTGGAGATCGCCCGCCAGGAAGAGATCCTGCCGTTTACCGTTCAACCCAAGATCACCCCGGGACATAATATATTCGGTGAAGAAACAGAAGAACGCTATATGATCGGCATTTCACGCAGCGAGGAAGTCACCTACGAGAAAGTATCGCTCTGGAAAGCAGTGACGGCCGGATTTGCCCAGACCTGGACCTTCATCTATCTTACCATCATGGGTATCATCAAGATGATCCAGGCCGTCATTCCAGCCAGCGAACTGGGCGGCCCAATTCTCATCGCCCAACTGGCCGGCCAACAGATGGAAGCGGGCTGGATCAACCTTGTCTACTTCATGGGCCTGATCAGCGTCAATCTGGGGATCCTCAACCTGCTGCCGATCCCGATCCTCGACGGCGGCCACCTGATGTTCTTCACTTACGAAGCCCTGCGCCGCCGCCCCATGTCGCAAAAAGCCATGGAGATCTGCCAGCAGATCGGTCTGGTGCTGCTGGTCTCGTTGATGGTCTTCGTCTTCTATAACGATATAGCCAGGATCCTTACCCAGGGATAATCCGGGGATTCTTGTTACTGGTTATTGCTAAAAACAATATACAGGCATATAAAGCAGACAAGAGATTGCCACGGTCACTACCGTTCCCTCGCAGATAAGCGAAGACTTCGATGACGAATTGTAAAGTCATTGCGAGGCGCGAAGCAACGAAGCAGGTAAGTGACCGGAGGGAGACTCCGATCTCTCCGCTATGTCTGGTCATTACGAAGAAGGCAAAAGCCCGACGCACCAAACTATTCTAAACAAAGATGAAGAAAATCAATAAAGAACCCACCCGCCCCCTGATCCTCGCGATCGAGACCGCCACCATGTGCGGCAGCGTCGCTCTGATGTCAGGCGACCACTGTCTGGCCGAGATCTCCATCGACACCGCCACCACCCATTCCCGCCGGTTGATTCAGCAGGTTGACCAGGTGATGCGGGAAACAAAGATGGAATGGGACGGTATCGACGCGGTCGCAATCAGCCTCGGCCCCGGCAGCTTCACCGGCCTGCGGATCGGTCTAAGCACCGCAAAGGGCCTCTGCCTGGCCGCCAACCTACCCCTGTTGGGGGTCCCCAGCCTTGACGGCCTGGCCCGCCAGATAACCGCCCAACCCGGCACCATGGTGCTGGCTGTACTTGACGCAAGGAAGAAGGAAGTCTACGGGGCATTTTATCAATGCAACAAGGCAGGAGTCCCGGAAAAGGTCAAAAAATATATGGTCATGAAACCTGCCGAAATGGCAGCGTTGATCGCTCCGCGTCCGT
>CBDVDF010000080.1:0-6917 GCA_965372675.1 uncultured Desulfobacterales bacterium | reverse complement strand
GCACCGAACTGCGGCCTGGCGCATCTCTGTCAGTTTTTCAGGCTTCTTGCGGTAGAGGGTCAGGGCTTTGAGTATTGCTCCCATCAGGGCGGCGGAGCTGTGATCCTTGTAGGAAATACCGGTCTCCCCATCAACCACTTTGACCAGTCCGCCGATATGATGAACGATCGGCAGGTTCCCGAAAAGCTGGGCAATAAAATCGGTCAGGCCGCAGGGTTCGTAACGGGACGGGACCAGGAAGAAATCTCCGGCCGCGTAGATCCGGTTGGCCAGGGCCTGATCATAACCGCGCAACAGACAAACCCTGCCCTTATAGGCCCGGTCAGAAGCCAGCCTGACCAGCTCATTTTCGATCTCAGAGGCGCCGGTCCCCTGAATAAGCAGCTGGAATTTTTTATCCATGGCCAACAGCGCTTCAAGGGCGCCGAGCAGTTTATCGACTCCTTTCTGGGGGGTCAGCCGGCCGATAAAGGTCAGCAGAGGCTGTTTAGGCCGATCATCAAGATAGCCGGTCTGTTTGACCGTTTTCAGTTTTCCTTTGGCCAGCTCCTTGACCAGTGCCGACCGGCAGCGAACTTTACCGGCAAAATCACCGGTGGCCGGTGAGAATGGTGCCGCCAGGCCCAGCTTGCGGGGCGAGCCTGGATCATAGTTGCCGGGATTGATCCCGTTGGTCACCCCCTCCAGAACCACGCCCCGCTCAAGCAGTTTGTGGCCCAGCCAACCGGTCAGGGAATCATCCTCGGTTTCCCGCAGTTCCCGGGCATAATTTTCGCTGACCGTGTTGAGCACGCTATAGGCCGATGCCGCCAGCAGGGGATCGAAGTTACCATCCAGCTGGTTGTTGAGAATGATCCGCGAAGGCAGACCGGTGAGGGTCTCGGCAAAAGCCAGATCGCCGACCTCCTGGTGATAGCCGCGGCCGGCATTATGAATGGTCACCACACAGCCGGTCCGGTCAAAATAGTGGCGGAAACCGCCGATCTCACGGATCATCGCCGGCAGGATGGCGGTATGACCGTCCTGGCAATGAATGATATCCGGTTTTTCACCGGTCCTGATCAGCATGGCAATCGCAGCCCGCTGGAGCAGGACGTTCATCGCAAAATAATCGTAATGGGCCATCCCCTTCTGGGTATGGGGGGCATCTCCAGCATCCTTGTCGGTGTATACATAGACATCGAGCTTTTCGGCATACCTGGCCGCCTCGACAAGGTAGACGTTCACCCCGTTCAGCTCCGCAGACCAGATCGCTACTTTTTCCCGGCGGAACCGCCCGACATAGGGCATATCCACCTCAAAGGTCAGCCCGGTTCTGCTGAAGGAATGGGCTTTCGGGTCGATTAAACCGTAAAGCGGCAGGATCACTCCGACCCGGTTACCCTTGCGGACCAGCGCTTCAGCCAGTTGCCGGGAAAAATCCTTCACCCCGCCAGCCCCGGCCAGGCCGTCATACTCTCTGGTCAGGATCAGGATATTCTGTAACTGTTTCTTAGGTTTCTTAGCCATCTCTTATGCCGGATTCCGCCAATCTATTCTATGTAACATATTGAATTAATTATCCTTATCCTGAAAAACCCACTGCGCGTTGCCGCAGCAGATGATCGATCAGGGTCAGGGCGACCATTGCCTCGCAAACCGGAATGATCCGGGGAATAGCCGAGATATCATGCCGACCGCCGATCTTTACTTTGACGGCTTTGCCGTCCAGGTCGATGGTATCCTGCTCTCTGCCGATCGAGGGGATCGGTTTGACCGCCACCCTGGCAACAATATCCTGACCGCTGGAAATCCCGGCCAGAATGCCGCCGGCGTTATTGCCCCGGAAACCTTCCGGAGTTATCGGGTCATTGTTTTCCGAGCCTTTCAGCGCCGCAGCCGCGAAACCGGCGCCGATCTCCACGCCCTTGACCGCCCCGATCGACATCAGGGCCCGGGCCAGCTCACCGTCCAGTTTATCAAAGACCGGTTCACCAAGGCCGGCCGGGCAACCAGTGACCAGGGTCTCGACTATGCCGCCCAGGGTATCGCCCTCTTTCCTGACCGTGACGATCCTCTCCTCCATTTCAGCCGCGGCCCGGGCATCCGGGCAGCACAGGTAGTTATTAGCGATCTCGGCCAGCTCTCTCTTGGTGGTCGAGATCCCTCCCAGAGCCACAGTGTAAGCCTTGATCTCGATCCCAACCCCGGCCAGAAGTTTTCGGGCCACCGCCCCGGCCGCCACCCGGGCAGCGGTCTCCCGGGCCGAGGCCCGACCGCCACCGCGATGATCGCGAATACCGTATTTTTTCAGGTAGGTTATATCGCCATGACCGGGCCGAAAGATATTCTTCAGATGATCGTAGGATTTACTATGGGCATCCTGATTGAAGATGGCCAGCGAGATTGGGGTGCCGGTGGTCTGACCTTCAAAGACCCCGGAAAGAATCTCAACCCGGTCCGGCTCCTTGCGGGGACTGGCAGCAGGACCACCACCGCCGGGCCGCCGCCGGTCCAGGTCTTTCTGAATATCTTCAAGCGCAAGAGACAGCCCGGGCGGACAACCATCGATCGTTGCCCCTACCGCAGTGCCATGCGATTCTCCCCAGGTCGTCACCCTGAATACTCTGCCAAAGGTACTACCGGCCATTTTATCACCCTGCCAAATTGATTTTGATTATATAACTAAATGATATTATTAAAAATATTAGACATGTCAAGTATAAGAGTTCTCGGCCAGAACCTTTTCGATCTCGGCAACGACTTCCGGGACGGGACGAGTGGAATCGATCTCCAGGTGAGAACCCTGGCGATAGAGCGGCTCCCGCTCCGCCAGCACCCTGGCCGCTTCCGTCCTGATATCTTCACCGGTCAGGGACGGTCGCTGACTGTCGCTCAGCGGATCAGCGCCAAGGCGACGGCAGATCGTCTCCAGGTCGGCGGTCAGCCAGACCACCAGGCCGGTATCTTTCAGGGCCTGCCATTCCTGCCGATGCATTACCGCTCCACCGCCGGCGGAGATCACCACCTCGCGGGCAGCTGCCAGTTCGATCAACAACTCCTTCTCACGGGTCCGGAAATAATCCCAGCCACGTTCCTTGACCATCTCGCTGATCTCACCATGGCGGGCCACCAGGACTTCATCCATGTCAATAAAGGAAACCTCCAACCGTTCGGCCAGTGATCGGCCAACCACACTCTTACCGGTCGCCCGGTAACCGGTCAGGATGATCTTCCTTCTTTGTGGTGTCAACTTGATCCCCCCGTTATCCGAAGTTGTTGGTCAAAGACAAACTGCTATCATTTAAGAGGGTAAGTGGTTAGGTGTCAAATAGAAAAAGTCCCCGGAGCGAGATCACTCTTGCAGTCCGTGACAATATCACTTAAAAGTTCGGGGCGATCTTCAGCCAATCAATGAATGCGGAGCAACAACCATGAAGCACACAATTGTCCTGGCCACCCGCAACGAGGGCAAGGTCAAAGAGTTAAGGGAAGTTCTCAAGGATTTCCCCATCGACCTGCGCGGCCTCAATGATTTCGGCCCTATTCCCGAAGCAGTCGAGGATGGAGAGACCTTCGACGAAAACGCCTACAAGAAGGCCATCTTTACAGCCCGGGTCCTGGGGTTACCGGCCATGTCAGATGATTCCGGCCTGGTAGTTGAAGCCCTGAACGGTGCCCCGGGGGTATACTCAGCCCGCTATGCTGGTGAAAACGCCAGTGATGCGGATAATATCGATAAACTCCTTAGCGAAATGGCAGGACAAGATGACCGCCGGGCCGCATTCGAGTGCGTGATCTCCCTCGCCGTGCCCTCCGGCCCGGCCCTTACCTACGAAGGCCGCTGTGAAGGAGAAATAACCACCGAAAGCAAAGGTGAAGGCGGTTTCGGCTATGATCCGGTCTTCTTTTCACCGGAACTGGGCAAGACCTTTGCCGAAAGCAGCATGGCCGAGAAGAACAGGGTAAGCCACCGAGGCCGCGCCCTGGCAGAAATGGCGGCCGAATTCGACAAGATCATCAAGTGGCTTGATCATCGGCTGCTGGAAGTAAAACCGGAAAAGCCGGACCACTCCCAGTTTGAAGACAACGACTGGTCGACAGACAAGAAGGATTGACCCGGATCTTTCAGCGGATCTTCAAGCAAAAAGATCAATGGACCTTGCCATTGCCAGCCATGGCAATGAACTCTTCGGGAGAAACCGGTTTACTGAAGAAAAAACCCTGCAGGGTATCACAGCCGAGTTCCCTGAGGTGATCGGCTGATTCCTGGTTTTCCACCCCCTCGGCCACCACTTTCAGCCCCAGGTTGTGGGCGAGCCCGATGGTCGCCTTGACGATCACCTTATCATTGCTGTTCTCCATCATCTCCATCACAAATGAGCGATCGATCTTGATCTCGCTGACCGGCATTTTTTTCAGGTAAGCCAACGAAGAATAGCCGGTGCCGAAATCATCGATCGACATTTTCACACCCATCTCGGCCAACCTGAACATCACTTGCAGGGCCAGCTCCGGATCGGCGATGATCGCCGTTTCGGTGATCTCTACCACCAGTTGAGAGGCCGGCACCTCATGGGCAGCCAACAATCCTGCCAGGATGTCAGGCAACTCAGGATCGAGCAGGTCCTGGGCCGAAAGGTTCACCGAAACACTGATCTCCAACCCTTCTTTCTGCCACTCGGCGATCTGCTGGAGGGTACTTTTGAGGACAAATTTCGACAGCTCTTTGATCACCCCGGTCCGCTCCGCCATCGGGATGAAATCGTCGGGCGGAATGACCCCATGCTTGTAATGCTTCCAACGGACCAGCGCCTCGGCGGCCTTGATCTCCCCATCGGCCCCATTCACTTTCGGCTGATAAAGCAAGAACAACTCGCCGCTTTCGATACCCTGCCGCAATTCTCCCATCAGGGTCAGCCGCTGGGGGCTGTGCCGGTCGAGTTCAAAGGAATAATTCACAAAGCCGTTTTGCTCCTCCTTGGCAACATATCTGGCCACATCGGCTCGCTGGATCAGGGTATCACTGTCGGTGCCATGCTCCGGGGAAACTGCCACCCCGATGCTCACCTGCAGGTCCAGGCTCAAGCCCTCGATCAGGAATGGCGGGACCATGGCCTTCTGGATCATTGCCGCCATCTTCCGGATATCCTGTTCGTCATTGATCTCCGGTAGCAGGAAGGCAAATTCATCTCCCCCCATCCTGGCCAGAGTCACCGCGTCCTGCTGCAACTCACCGAAACGGATTGCCACCTGCTTCAGGACCTTATCGCCGTTATAATGGCCAAGGGTATTGTTGATCTCTTTAAATCGGTCAAGGTCCAAGAGCAGGACCACAAGTTTTTTCCCGTTCTGCCGGGCGGCATGCAAGGCCTGATCGAGACGGTCCTGAAACAGAACACGGTTCGGAAGGCCGGTCAGGGAGTCATGGGTAGCATCGTGCATCGCCTTCGACTCAAGAAGTGTGGTCTTGGCCCGGAGATCCTCTGTCTGAGCGATGACCATGGCTCCGGCTTCGTGGGCCATTACCGAGCTGACATACTGCCCCCATAAAGCAAAGAGAAAAGGGGTTCCGTCCAGGAACCAGAGGAGGATATTGTTCTGTTGGACATAGAGCAGACCATCGAGGCTGATCTCACCGTATAGGACATAACTGGAAAGCAGGGTGGCGATCACAACCGCCATACACGAGATAACGGTACCGATGATTGCCGGGCCTGAAGCTTTGGCTTTAAGAAGGCCAACGTTGCTGGACAATGTCTGACTGGTTCTGGTCATAAAACCCCCGTCTTGCAATTCACCGCTTTGTTAAAGGTACCTAGCGTCTCTCCGATAATCAAGAAAAAGTCTCGCCGATTTCCACCAGCTCTATCTCCCCCCAGGCCCCCAGCTCTTCACCGACAACTATCACCACCCCTGTGAGTCCGCTGATCCCGGCGGCAAGATCCAGGGCACGACCTATATCACCGCCCTGCCCTACAACGTTACCAAGACTGGTAGCCGCAGCATCGGCCAGGGCAGTTGAGGATGCGACAACCGTCACCGAATCGGCCTTTCCCCCACTTAGCGAATGACCAACCGTTCCCGAAGAGGTGCAGACCCCGACCGGCATCATCGCAGCCGGCAACCTGATACCGATCCGATAGCTGAGCGGTGACTCTCCGGCATATATAGCTGCCGTGCAGTCTTTCCAACGCTGCAGGAAAATATCACCACCGTTCTCGACCACCACCTCATCGCAATCCTGCCTTTCCAGCAACCCCTTCCCCACCTGCTCGGCGATCACTCCGGCCACAGCCGCCATCGGCCCCACTCCCGCGGCCAGGCCGGCCTTGAGCATTTCCCTGACCAGGGCCGGAGCGGTGGGGTCGTCAGCAAGGGGCTGCAAGGCATCGAGGAAGTCCCGATGGTGGGAAATATAGTTCTCCAGTCTGTTTCTCTCCTGGATGAGCAGATGGGTAGCCGCCTCGCTAAGATCGACCGGGGCCATGATCTGCAGATCGGTTTCCCGGACCTGAACCAGGCATGATCGCATCCCGGCCGCCACCGGAATCTGCCGATATTTACGTTCCAGATATGACCGGGGATCTTTTTTTAGTTTGTTGGACATAGCTTCTGCGTTATTCTTCTGAAGAATCACCTTTTCTCGGTAACTCTTTAGCAGCGCCGCTTCGCTGCTGCTTCAGATGATATACGCCCCGCAGGAGATAAGCGAAGACTTCGAGTGCCCTTGGGGTACGCCCCGGAGGAGATAAGCGAAAACTTCGAGTTCCTTTGGGGTGCGCCCCGAAGGAAGTGCCCTTGGGGTACTGCTGAATAGTTACATTAATATGCCCCATAAAGGTTAACAGTGCCTTATAATTTGAAGAACAGGCTGATCATTTTCACCAGATATCCCGAACCCGTGGGCAGCTCCACTTTGAAGTCATCACCGTAGT
>CBDVDF010000079.1:0-6968 GCA_965372675.1 uncultured Desulfobacterales bacterium | reverse complement strand
CGGTCGGACCTGGATCAGGCGGGGTAGCAAGATCGATAATCTTGTTCATCTGTCGCATAACGTTGAGATCGGTGAGGATACGATAATGGCCGCCCAGTGTGGTATTGCCGGAAGTACGGTGCTGGGCAAAGGGGTCGTGATGGGTGGTCATGTTGCGGTCAGTGGCCACCTTAAGATAGGTGACAGGGTCACTATGGCCGGCAGGTCCGGAGTAGCCAGTGACCAGGAGAGCGGGGTTGTGGTCGCCGGTTTTCCTGCCTTCGCTCATCGTAAATGGCTGCGGTCCAGTGCGGTATTTCAGAAACTGCCTGAATTGTTCAAAGAGGTCCGGGAGACCAGGAAGAGGCTCCAGGAGATCATCGAAAAATTGAACGGCAAGGGCCAGCGGGATTAATTGAGCTGACTGGGCAGGAATTGTTTGATTCTTTTATTTAATTAAATTAAGCATGCCCCTCACTATTGGGGAAAAAAGAGGACTGAAATGGCAGATGACAACCAGACGATCGATATTCAGGAGATTCTTAAACTCCTCCCTCACCGCTACCCTTTTGTTCTGGTCGACAGGATATTAGAGGTAAATTTAGGGGAATCGATTGTCGGACTTAAGAATGTGACCATTAATGAGCCTTTCTTCCAGGGCCATTTCCCCATTGAACCGGTGATGCCGGGAGTTCTTATTCTGGAGGGGATGGCCCAGGTCGGTGGGATCCTGGCCTATTTGACCGATTACGACAAGTTCAGCGATAAACTACTCTACTTCGCCGGTCTGGATAAGGTGCGTTTCCGCCGCAAGGTTGTGCCCGGCGATCAGCTGATCATCAAAACCCAGGTGGTCAAACGGAAGGGCAAGATATATAAACTGTCTTCTCAGGCTTTTGTCGATGAGCAGTTGGCTGCTGAGGCCAATCTCCTGGCTTCTTTCGGTTAGTTGTGCCCTGCATTAACAGGGTTATAGATCTGTAAATGTTTTTTAACATACTGGAAATATTATGAATATTCATCCAACCGCAATTGTTGACCCGGGGGCGGAACTGGACTCTTCGGTGATAATCGGACCCTATACCATTGTCGAAAACGGAGTCAGGATTGGCGCTGGTTCAGAGGTCGGACCTCACTCGCTGATCCAGGGAATTACCGAGATCGGACCTGGCAACAAGATAGGTCCCTTCGTCAATATTGGCGGACCACCTCAGGATTTGGCATACAGCGGTGAGGAAACAAAGGTCAGGATCGGCAGTAACAATATTATCAGGGAGTATGTCTCGATCCATCGAGGCACTGTCGATGGAGGTGGCGAAACCTTGATCGGTAACGAAAACATGTTGATGGCTTACAGTCATATTGCCCACGACTGCCTACTTGGCAATCAGATAATTATCGCCAACGGCGGCACCCTGGGAGGACATGTGGTTATCGAAGATAACGCCAGTCTGGGAGGGCATGTCGGGGTTCACCAGTTCTCAAGGATAGGAACCTTTTCCTATATCGGCGGGGTCTCCGGGGTTTCAAAAGATGTGCCTCCCTATACGATAGTGGCCGGGACCAGGAACAGGATGAGGGTCTCGGGCATAAATCATATTGGCTTGAAGAGGAACGGCGTTGCAGCCGCTGATATCAAGAAATTACGCGGTGCCTTCAAGATAATCTTTCTTGACGATGATCTGTTGCTTAAAGAGGCACTGGACAAGGCCCTGAACAAGTATCCTGATTGCGGATTGGTCGAACACCTGATCGATTTTATTGCTAACTCCAAGCGTGGCATCGTCAGGAGCTTCAGCGGCGATGAGTAAAATCGGGATTATCGCCGGCGGTGGTCAGTTTCCCCTCCTTTTTGCCAGGGCCGCCCGAGAACAGGGCCGCCAGGTCATCGTGGTGGCCCACAAGGGTGAATCCATTCCCGAGATCGACGAGGTCGCCGATCGGATCTGCTGGGTGAAACTTGGTCAGCTTGGCAAAATAATCAAGTTCTTCAGGCAGGAAGGTGTCCAAGAAGCCGTCTTGCTGGGCACGATAACCAAAACCAGGATCTTTAAGGATATCCTGCCGGACTTGAAGGGTTTGTCGCTCTGGAACCGTCTTAAGGCCCGTCAGGATGACTCTATCCTGAGAGCGGTTGCCGATGTTCTTGAAGAGGAAGGGATCAAGATCCTTGACTCGACCTATTATCTCAAGGAGTTGTTGTTCCCCAAAGGTGTGCTGACCGACAGAAGTCCCAGCCCCGAACAGATAGAGGACATAAATTTCGGTTGGCGGATGGCCAGAGAGATAGGCCGGCTTGATATCGGCCAGTGTGTGGTGGTTCGGGACCGTGCTGTGCTTGCCGTTGAGGCGATCGAGGGAACCGATGCGGCCATTAAACGCGGAGGAGCTCTTGCTAAAGAGCAAGCCGTGGTGGTCAAGGTTAAAAAACCTGGTCAGGATTTCAGGTTCGATCTGCCGGCGATCGGGACCCGGACCATAGATAGTATGGCAGAGGTCGGAGCCGCGGTCCTGGCGGTTGAGATGGGGCAGGCCCTGCTCTTCGACGGCGCAGCGATGGTCGACATGGCCAACAAGGCTGGTATTGTTGTCGTAGGTGTTGAGGAAATAAATCCGGGCGAACTGGACCTCGGGTTAAAATAATTACTTAAAGGCATAGCATGAATGCCATGATCCTGGCCGCCGGTCTGGGCACCAGGCTCAGGCCGTACACAGACCACTGTCCCAAACCCCTTTTCCCGGTTCTCGGGAAACCGCTGGTTTCACATCTCTTAGGGCAACTCCGCAGTAGCGGCTGCAAATCGATCACCATAAACGCCCATTATCTGGTCGAGCAGTTCTCTGACCTCCTGGCAACAGAAGGTGACGTCAGGTTGCAGCTAGAGGAAGATATTCTCGGTACCGGCGGTGGTCTCAGAAAAGCGCTGCCTGATTTTGGCCGGCAGCCGTTGCTGGTGGTCAATGGTGATATCGTTCATTCGCTTGATCTGGCCGAGATATACGATCTTCATCTGGCTTCCGGTGCGCCGGTATCGATGGTTGTTCATGATCGTCCCAGGTTCAATAATTTACAGATCTCCCCTGCTGGACTGGTCTCCGGTCTGCGGGTCGATAAAGGGCGGCTAAGCCCTGATTCCGCTGATCGGTTGCTGGCCTTTGCCGGGATTCACGTCATTGATCCGCTGGTTCTTAGAGATATTCCGGAGCATGGTTTTTACGATATCATCGATCTTTATAAGAAGATGGTCGGGGCCGGGGTTGCCATAAATGCTATTGAAGTAACCGGCCATTTCTGGGCCGACTTCGGCACCCCGGCAGACTATCTTGAGTTGCATGACCGCTTGCTGAATGACTCGGCTCTCGCGGTTGCGATCGGGACCGGCTCCCGGGATGATTCCGCAGTTCATCTCGGCGACGGCGTCAGGTTGGGTGACAAGGTGGTTTTCCGTGACTGGGCCTGGGTCGGGGATCGAGTCAGGATAGGTAATGGGGCGAGAGTTGCCAGGTCGGTGATCTGGAATGGCGCCGAAGTAGGAGAAGGAATGGTGATCGAAGATGCGATCGTTACCGGATAAACTCCGGGCTCGAATGTCCGATCCTGAACAGCTGGCCGTTAAAAGTCTGCTCTCAGAGAGTGGGCTGGCCCAGGAGGACGTATCTTTCGATATTCTGGCCGGCGACGGCTCGGAGCGCTTCTTCCTACGGGCGGCCGGAGATAAGAGTTCTCTGATCCTCATCCTGCCGGACAGAGGTGGCAATCAGGGGCTGTCTGAGGCCAGGTCGGCCTGGCTGATTGGTCGTCACCTTCAGGCCTGCGGGGTGCCGGTGCCGGAGATCTACGGGTTCGATCAACAGACCGGGGTGTTGCTTTGTGAGGACCTTGGCGAGCTCTTGCTGCACCGGCAGGTCATAGATGGGCATTGGTCCGAAGCAGAGATCCTCCGGGTTTACCTGGAGGCGATCGAGTTGCTCGTCCATATGCAGGTTGCCGGTGCTAAAGGTTTTGCGCCTGGCTGGTGCTGGGATACTGCTAAATACGACCGGCAGCTGATGTTGAGCCGAGAGTCCGGTTATTTTCTTGAGGCCTGCTGCCAGCAGTTCCTGGGGATCACCGATCTTGCCGCAGAGTTGCAGAAAGAGTTCGTCCGTTTGGCTGATCTCGCCGCCTCTTTGCCGGCGGAATATTTCCTGCATCGGGATTTTCAGGCCCGCAATTTGATGCTCAAGGACGGCCGGCTGCGGGTCCTTGATTTTCAGGGGGGGCGCCAGGGGCCTCTTGGTTATGATCTTGCCTCTTTGCTGATCGATCCATATGTGGCCCTGTCGGAGCAGCTCTGCAAACAACTGCTCGGCAGGTATCAGGAAGTTGCGGCCGAATTTACTGGTCTGGATATGGCAAGCTTCAGGGAAGGATATTACTGGCTGTCACTGCAGCGGAACTTGCAGATCCTCGGTGCCTTTGCTTTTTTGTACCAGAAAAAGGGTAAGGTCTTTTTCGGTGATTATCTCAAGCCGGCGGCCGCAAGTCTTATTAAAACTCTCGATGAACCGGCGGGGCGGCAGTTTCCGGCCCTCAGGTCCATTGCCGCCGAACTGCCGGAAAGGCTGGCTGAGCTGCTTTGAGCAAGGGAGCTGATAGCGGTTATAAGTTGAATTTTCTCTACGGGTAAGATTAGGATAATTTATTATGACAACAGACAGACTACCATTGATCGCTTTAGTGGGACGACCCAACGTCGGGAAATCGTCCCTGTTCAACCGGCTGGCTCGGAAGAGGGAGGCGATAGTCGATTCCACTCCCGGGGTTACCAGAGATCGTCATTATGCGAAAGTGACCTGGCAGGAGTACTCCTTTATCCTGATCGATACCGGCGGCATCGAGCCGCTGCCGAGCGGTAAAAATGACGGCGGTAAGGCCTTCCCGAAGGAAGCGGCTACTGATGATCGGGCCACGGTCGTTGGCGGCATCCAGGATCAAACCTGGCAGGCGATCGAAGAAGCGGACGTCGTTATCTGCCTGCTTGACGGTAGAGAAGGGGTAGCAGCCGAAGATCACCGGGTGGTGGATATCCTGAGACGCTCCGGCAAGCCGGTTTTTTTCGTGGTTAACAAGGTGGACAGTCCTGAGCAGGAGGATCGGCTCGTGCCCCAGTTTTATGAGCTGGGGGTAGAGGAACTATGGCCGATCTCCGCTTCACACGGTTTTGGGATCAATACCCTGATGCCCGCCCTGGCTGAAAAGATGGTTTTTCCGGAAGAGGTCGGCGATCTACCGGAGAACACTGTGGCCATAGCCTGTATAGGTAGGCCCAACGTCGGTAAATCTTCTCTGGTCAACCGCTTGCTCGGTGAACAACGGATGATCGTCTCCAAGGTGCCGGGGACGACCAGGGATTCGGTAGATACCTTGCTCGAAAAGGATGGCGGCGCTTATCTGCTCATCGACACGGCCGGGATCAGGCGACGCGGCAAGATCAGGGAAAATAATCTCGAAAGGTTCAGTGTGATGAGGGCCCTCAGTGCTCTGGAGCGTTGTGATCTGGCCCTGTTGATGATCGATGCCGGCGAAGGCATAACCGAACAGGACACCAAGGTAATCGGTTATGCCGTGGAAAGGGGCCGGGCCTGCCTGGTCTTGATCAATAAATGGGACCTGGTGCGGGGCGACAAGAAAAAACAGAAATGGATCATGGATGAAGTTGCGATGGCCACCCGTTTTATCGGATATGCCCCGACCATGACCATATCAGCCCTGACCGGGGCCGGAACCAAGAAGCTTTTCCCGGTAATCAACGAGGTCTATAAGCAGTTTTCACTGAAGTTCACCACCAATCGGATCAACCGGGTCCTGCAGAAGGCAGTGGATGAACATTCGCCGTCACTGCATCGGGGCCACCGGATTAAATTCTATTATGCAACCCAGGTGGCGACCAGGCCGCCTACTTTTATCGTTTTTGTAAATTACCCCAAGGGGGTCCATTTTTCCTATTACCGTTTCCTGATTAACAGTTTCAGGGAAGGTTTAGGTCTGGATAAGACCCCGCTCAAGCTCCGGCTTAAAGAAAGGCAGAGAAAGAAGTATGGCTGAACACAGTTCACTATGCCAGGCATTGCAAAAGATATCGACCCAGGATCCCTAGAGACAGGTTTCGGGAGAGGGAGCTGCTACTGATGGGGCTCTCCTGGGAGGGCAACAGCTTTTCAGCCGGGAGATATTGAGCTCTGTTCTGGTCTTTGCCGGAGAGATGCGATCTGCTGAAGTGGCCGGCGAAGCTGTTCCCCAGTCGGGAAATTCACATGAATTGAGCCCGGGTTGTCTGGCCGGTCGCGCCATGGCAGGGGAACTCCAGAGCAGGGATTTAGGATTACAGGTTTTCTTTGATGCCGATAAGATGGTGAGCGCGCTGCTGCGGGAGGAATTAGGCAAAATCGCCGGAGACCGGGAAGAGGAGCACCAGTGGTTTGTGAGCCTGGAAGGTTTTATCGGCGATCTGGTGGCTGGTTTCGCCCTGGAGAGAATGAGGCTGGTGAAAATTATCTCACGTCGCCGTCAACAGGAAGCAAAACGCTATATCCTGCAGGAGAAAAAGCGTTATGCCGCTATTTTCTACCAGATGGAGGAGCCGGCGTTTGTGGTGGATAGTGACTTGCGCCTGATCGATGTCAACCCGGCCTGCGAGAAATTTTTCGGGATGAGTGCCAAGCAGATCGTTGGTTCGCCATGCTGTGAGGTGATCGGCCAGGACTTCTGCGGCGAGTGCCCCTTGCAGGAGATTATCGATCATGGCAGATCTTTCTCCAATTTCGAGGTCACCTTGCCTGCCAAGCCTGACCCGGAAGTAAAGGAGGAGGGCGGCAAGGGGCCAAGGACCCTGCTTCTGGCCGGCGCGGCCCTAGGTGAGGAGGCTGAAGGTGGTAACAATGGCGGCATAGTTATCATCCAGGACATAACGGAACGGAAGAGCATTGAGCTGGAGCTTGACGAATAT
>CBDVDF010000078.1:0-6970 GCA_965372675.1 uncultured Desulfobacterales bacterium | reverse complement strand
AAAAGGTAAAAGGCAGAAGACAGGAGACAGGATTCAGGAGACGGGGTGTTGCCGTAACGATATGTTGCCACTCTGTTATTCCGGCGAAGGCCGGAGGTAAGCACCCTGAAAGGCATAAACTTCGACTCCGATCTAGAGACTTCCGCAATCCCCCTGGATTCCGGCCTTCGCCGGAATCCAGTTGCTAAGCTGAGTTTCATATAGAGCCACATTAAATTATTCAAAAGAGAAAAATGACCAAGACCACAAACAATATGCCCGGCCCGGTCTGTTCCTGTGACATCAAGGGCGATATGGCCACCGAAGAACTGAAGCGGACCATTAATCACCATCTCCTCAGTTTTCTGGGCCGCGATCCCAGCCGGGCCAGTAATCGCGATATCTGCAAGGCGATCTCTTATGTCCTGCGTGACAACCTGATCGAAAGATGGATAGAGACCCAGAAGAGCTATTACGAGCACCATAAAAAGAGGGTCTACTACCTCTCTCTGGAATTTCTGGTCGGCCGCTCCCTTGGCAACAGTATGATAAACCTCGGTTTTGAAGGGCCATTGACCGAGGCGGTGGAGCAGCTCGGTTACGATCTGGAGGAGGTTCGCGAAGAGGAGGAGGACGCCGCCCTTGGTAATGGCGGACTTGGCCGCTTGGCCGCCTGTTTTCTCGATTCGATGGCCACCCTGGGGGTGCCCGCTTATGGTTACGGGATCCGTTATGAATACGGTCTGTTCTACCAGCGTCTGATCGATGGTTTTCAGGTCGAAACCCCGGACAACTGGATGCGTTATGGTTCGCCCTGGGAATTTGAGCGGCCCCAATATCTCCACGCGATCAATTTCTACGGGCGGGTGGAGAGTTATACCGACGGAGAGGGCCGGGTCAGGAAGAGCTGGGCGGATACCGAGGTGATCATGGCCATGGCCTGTGACATGCTGGTCCCCGGCTATAAGAACGACCAGGTGATCAATATGCGCTTATGGACCGCCAAGGCCTCCCGTGAACTGGATCTCAGCTATTTCAGCGAAGGTAACTACATCGCCGCAGTTGAGGACAAGGTCCGGTCGGAGACCGTCTCAAAAGTTCTTTACCCGTCTGACCTCAAAGTAATGGGTAAGGAACTGCGCCTGAAGCAGCAGTATTTTTTCGTGGCGGCGACTTTCCAGGACATCATGCGGCGTTATAAGAAGAAGAATGACAATTTTGACAATTTCAGCGAGGGGATCGCCGTCCAGCTTAACGATACCCATCCGGCGATCGCCATTCCGGAGTTGATGCGGTTGCTGCTCGATGTAGAGGGTCTAGAATGGGAGGTCGCTTGGGATATCAGCGTTAAGACTTTTGCCTATACCAATCACACCCTGATGCCCGAGGCCCTGGAAACCTGGTCGGTCGATCTGCTTGAAAGGATGCTGCCCCGGCATATGGAGATCATTTACCAGATCAATCATCTCTTTCTTCAGGAGGTGGCGGCCCGTTATCTTGGTGATACCGATAAATTGCGGGAGATGTCGATCATCGCCGAAGGCAGGGTCAAGAGGGTCAGGATGTCTCATCTGGCCATTATTGGCAGCCACTCGGTCAACGGGGTGGCCGAACTGCACGCCAAGTTGATGAAGTCAAGAATATTCAATAATTTCCATCACTTCTACCCCGGAAAGTTTAATTGCAAGACCAACGGCATCACCCAGCGGCGCTGGCTGCTCAAGTGTAACCCGCAGCTGGCTGAGCTGATCAGTGGCAGGATCGGCGATAGCTGGGTATCAGACCTTGATCAACTCCGGCAGCTTGAGAAGTTGGTTGATGATAAAGATTTTGTTAGTGAGTGGCGAAAGGTGAAACTGGCGAACAAAGAAAAGCTGGCCGACTATATTGGCAAAATATGCCAGGTCGAGGTCTCGGCCGATTCGATGTTTGATGTCCAGGTCAAAAGGATCCATGAGTACAAACGGCAGTTAATGAATGTCTTGCATATTATCCATCTCTATCACCGGATCCAGGCTGATCCCGAGCTGGATCTGTTGCCCAGGACCTTTATCTTTGCCGGTAAAGCGGCGCCGTCCTATTTTGTTGCCAAGCTGATCATCAAGCTGATCACTTCAGTAGCAGAGGTGGTCAACAACGATCCGAAGGTGGCCGGTCGCCTGAAGCTGGTTTTTATTCCTAATTACGGTGTTTCCCTGGCCGAGAAGATATTCCCGGCCTCTGACCTGTCCGAACAGATCTCGACTGCCGGCACCGAGGCTTCCGGGACCGGCAATATGAAGTTCGCCCTGAATGGCGCTTTGACCATCGGTACCCTTGATGGCGCCAATGTCGAGATCATGGAAGAGGTTGGCCGGGAGAATATCTTCATCTTCGGGATGACCGCCGAGCAGGTGGCCTGTGAAAAGCATTCGCCGAAACGCTCTCCCCATCAGATCTATCTTGCTGATCCGGAGATCGCCGGGGTCATAGACGCGATTCGGGACGGGAGCTTCAGCGATGGAGACCATGAGTTGTTCAAGCCGCTGGTCGACAGCCTGCTTAATCCTGATGATCCGTATCTGCTTCTTAAGGATCTGGAGGCGTATTTTGATTGCCAGAAAGAAGTTGAGCGAGTCTATCGTGATCCCGATGAATGGGCCAGAAGATCGATATTAAATGTCGCTCGTATGGGCAAGTTTTCCAGTGACCGGACCATCCGCGAGTATGCCCGTGAGATCTGGGGAGTCGAAGTGGATTGATTATTAAATTCACGTATCTTCAATATGTTATTTAAACCCAGCACTGTCCGGTTAAGAAATTGCTGTATCAATTTAGAATGGCTAAGGCTCCTCAAATCGTCATTCCGGCAGGCTTTCAGCCGGGATCCATGAATCAACGAGCAGAAAAAGATTTTTAGCTGAGTTCGCTTATTAATAATTTTCAGCCAAGGTGATGAAAAATGAAAGTTGTAGCTTTTAACGGCAGTGCCCGCAAAAACGGTAACACCACTCATCTTCTCAACATCGTTCTGGACGAGATCAAGGCCCAGGGTGGAGAAACGGAACTGGTCGAACTGGCCGGGATCAACCTGAGCGGATGCAAGGCCTGTTACCAGTGCTTTGAAACCAAGAACAATCGCTGTGCGGTTGAAGAGGACCTGATCAACGAATCGATAGAAAAGATGATCGATGCCGATGCTATAATTCTCGGTTCCCCGACCTATTTTGCCGATGTCTCGGCCAATATGAAAGCCTTTATAGAGCGGACCGGCATGGTCAGCAGGGCCAATGGTGATATTTACCGCCGCAAGGTTGGGGCCTCGGTGGTCGCAGTAAGGCGAGCCGGTGCCTCCCACGTTTTCAGTTCCCTGAACAACTTTTTCCTGATCGGCCAGATGATCCTGGCCGCTTCTTCCTATTGGAATATCGGCATCGGCCGTGATCCCGGCGAGGTATTGAACGACGAGGAAGGAGTAAAGACCATGAAGGATCTGGGAACGAACATGGCCTGGTTGATCGGTAAGATCAAGGCGTGATAGACTTAAATGAAAAGGGTCTTTCTTCTCAAACTTGGATGCCGGTGAAAAAATGAAACTCACTTCTAATCATAACCAACCCTCGCATTATTATGAGAGGCGTGCTTGAGCCCAATGGCTAAAACTCAAAACAGATCATTCAGCTATATCCTTGCAAACCTTTCTTCTGTTTATAAATGGGTGCTATTTGCCACCCCGTTGATAATTTATTATCTGGCCAGTCCATGGATGTTGTTGAACTGGGGGCCTTCATCACGTCTTTTTGCCTACACCTTTCTAGTCCCGGCGGCGCTATTCTGGGGTTTAAGAGTAGGGGTAATTGTTGCAGTAGCAGCTCTGATCCCGGGTTTTATTATTCATAAGTTTCTGGATCTGAGTTATCAGGGAGGTCTGTTAGGGCCAATTTTCTCAGTACTGATGATCGCTGTTATTGGCCATTTTCGTGACCTTCATACCAAGCTGGATACTGAGATCAGCCTGAGGAAAGGAGCTGAAAAGGAACTTCGCGACTATACAGACAGCTTGGAAAACCAGGTGCAGAGACGTACCTCTGAGCTGACAACCAGTAACCTTGAACTGGAAAACGAAATTGCTATACGTAAAAAGGCAGAAGAAACGCTGACCATAAGTGAAAGAAATTACCAGGAGATATTTAACGCAACAAATGAGGCTATCTTCATCCATGATTCAGGCTCTGGGGCAATTTTGGATGTCAATCGGACAATGCTCGAGATGTACGGTTATTCATATGAAGAGGCTCTGAAATTAAATGTAGATGATGTGAGCTCGATGGAAGCTCTTTACACCCAGAAAGAAGCCCATGCCTTTATGGAGATGGCGATCAATGACGGCCCCCAGGTTTTTGAATGGCATGCCCGTCGAAAGAACGGGGAATTGTTCTGGGTTGAGGTGGCGTTGAAAAGTACAGAGGTTGGCGGGCTTGGCAGGGTTCTGGCTGTTGTTAGAGATATATCCTACCGTAAGCAAATTGAGACGGAACTACATCAAGCTCAGAAGATGGAAGCCATCGGTACTTTGGCCGGGGGGATCGCCCACGACTTCAACAATATCCTCACCGCTATTAATGGCTATAGCGAATTAGCCAAATTAAATCTTACAACTAACATTGAACAGGCTGATAAGAATCTGGATAAGGTTCTTCAAGGCGCATCCCGGGCCCGTGATCTGGTCAAGCAGATCCTTACTTTCAGTAGAAAGACCGAACATGAAAAGCAACCTACGCAGTTGTCATTTATTATTGAAGATGCGCTGAAACTTTTGCGGGCCTCCATACCGACTACCATTGAAATTAAACGGGATATCGCATCCAGATCCGTAGTGCTGGCCGATTCCACCCAGATCCATCAAGTTATTATGAATCTCTGTACCAATGCCTATTATGCCATGCGTGATAAGGATGGGGTGTTGGGGGTTGGCTTAAAAGATGTGGATATTTCGCCTGAGATGGTCCTCAACGAAGCGGATGTTGTACCCGGAACCTATATTCGACTCGAGGTGAGTGATAACGGTTGCGGGATGGATGATGAAACCAGACGTAAAATATTTGAACCATACTTCACTACCAAGGGACATGGCGAAGGAACCGGTCTCGGTCTGGCGGTGGTCTTTGGAATTGTTGAGAGTCATAACGGCTACATCAACGTTTACAGCGAAAAGGGCGAGGGAACAACTTTTCATGTTTATTTGCCGGTCCTGGAGAATGAAAAAAATATTCTGCCGTTTAATAAAGACGAACAAAGCGTTGTTTTGACCGGAGGTGACGAGAGGATCATCTTTGTTGATGATGAAGATGACATTGCCGATTTCGGTAGATCGGTGTTAAGCAAATACGGTTATGAAGTCATCACCTTTTCCGATGGGAAGCATGCTTTACAGGAGTTCAGAGAAAACCAGAATAAATATGATCTGATCATTACTGATATGACCATGCCCCATATAACCGGTCTTGAATTAGCTAAAAAAATATTGGAGATCGATCCAGCTATGCCAATTGTCATCTGTACAGGACATAGCGAGTTGGTAAACAGAGAGAAAGCCTTGTCGGCAGGTATAAGTGAATACTGTGAAAAGCCTTTAAGTATAAAAGCCCTGTTGGATGCCGTCCGTAGTGTTTTGGATAAGAAAAGGGCAGAGAGTTAAAGTTAAGATCTCTCAGTTCTGATCCCTGAAGCCTTCTCTGATCACTTCGAACTGGCCGGTTTTCAGGTCGAGATCATAGATGTTGAAATTAGTTCGCATGTCTATTCCTTCATAATGGACAGCGAAGTTAATGGCAGACGATCCTTCCTCCAGACTCTCTACCCGGTGAAATACCCTGGTGGGCCAGACCAGCATGGCCGGGCCATCGTAGATCAATTTCCCTTGCATGGTTATCCGGTCAGCAGAAACCTCAAAACTTTCGATCCGGCCGTGCTCTTTGGTGTATAAGTCCACCAGTCTGGTGCCATGCAGAACTACCAGATTGTCATCCTGGTGGGGGTGCATATACCAGGGCCGGGCAACGGCTCCTGTCGGGCCGGGCGAGATAGCCTTGCTTTTATGGATTACCCGGTCGATGGCATCTATCTTTGGAATGGCTTCGACCGGCACATTATCAAAGGTTACTCCCTCGGTCCTTCGCAAAACCTTGAGCGGGATGATCCTGTACAGACCTGGTTCCTCTTGATAGATATCTGGCTCTTCGAGCATAGTTTTTCCCTTTAATCCCAGTAAGGTCTGGTTTTTATTTTGCAGTTGCCGCTCTGGCGATGGTGGCCAGGGCCTTCTCTACTTTTGTTAAGGCTTCTTCGCAGCCCTTGATCTGGTGCCTTTTTTCTAAGTAACGTGGGGCGTTATATGAAAGCCATACTTTTCCACTCGTATCCTCCCAGATCAGGGCTTTCTGGGGCAGGTCGATCGCCATGGTCTGCTGGCATTTCATCAGGGGACTGCCTGCCTTCGGGTTGCCGAAGATGATCAGTTCAGTGTCGCCCAGATCGATCCCTACCTTCCGGGCTCCTGCGGAATGGTTGATCCGGGCAAAAATGGTCATCCCTTTTTCGTTGAGCACCTTTTCCAGGCGGGTTGCTGTTTCTGTGACCGTAAAGCTGCTTTCGCTATCGATCATTCCTTCAACGGCAAACAGCGGAGTGGAAATAATGAAGGTGCTGATCAAGGCAATGAGCATTCTTTTCATGGGACGTCACCTCATTCTGATTTTTGGAGTCTTCTTGAAAAGGTGTATCGATAACATCTTTATTCTTTGAGCGACTAATATTGCCAACTTGTATTGGCTCCAGACTTTTTGGTACCGTTTTAAATGCTGGTGCTAAATGGTACCCCAATGGTAGCTTCTTTGATTTGGATAATACCAGCAACAGAATGATGGCTGGTATGATGTCATTGATTAATGAATGGCATGCACAAACTACATCTGATGCTGTCACCATTTCCTTTGCTAGGAATGCCAGATTG
>CBDVDF010000077.1:0-6986 GCA_965372675.1 uncultured Desulfobacterales bacterium | reverse complement strand
CGGTCATGGATATGCTGGATGAGATCTACCGTAACGGTGGCAGTTACAAAAAATTCATTGAGAAGGCCAAGGATCCTAACGACCCTTTCCGCCTGGTTGGCTTTGGCCATCGTGTTTACAAGAGCCACGACCCGCGCTGCCGGATAATCAAGAAGACCTGTGATGATGTTCTTGAAGCCCTGAACATGGCTGACGACCCGCTGCTGGGCATTGCCAAGGAGTTGGAGGAAGTGGCCCTGAACGACGAGTATTTCATCGAGAGGAATCTCTATCCGAATGTCGATTTTTACAGCGGCATAATTTATCGGGCCATGGGTATTCCAAGCAATATGTTCACCGTGATGTTCGCGATGGGACGCCTGCCGGGCTGGATCGCTCACTGGGAGGAGATGCGGCGTGATCCAACCACCAAGATCGGCCGGCCCCGGCAGATCTATACCGGTCCTCCGAGCCGGGAGTTTCTGCCGATAGATGAAAGGTAATAACGCTCTGTTCTTCCAAAAAGGTCGCCGGATAACAGGATCGTTCGGCGGCCTTTTTTTTATAAAGAATAAGCGTCTATTGACTAGCTGTTTTATTCTGTGTTAGAAAAATTCTTTTCTTGCGGTAAATTAATTGAATCCTGCTGTTTGTCGGGGGCTTAGTGTCAGGCAGACGGCAATGATCTTTAGGAGAAAGTTGTGCGTACGGATATTGTTCACATTGGGGCTGGAGAGCTCACTTACGAGATCAGAAACATCGTTAATGTCGGTGAAAAACTGCAGAGTCTCGGCATCGATACCTACTGGGAGAATATCGGCGACCCGGTTGCCAAAGGTGAGAAGATCCCGGTCTGGATGAAGGAGATCGTTGCCGAATGCGCCATGCAGGATGACACCTACGGTTACTGCCCGACCAAGGGCATCTTGTCGACCAGGCAATTTATTGCCGATGAAGTTAACAGCCGGGGCGGGGTCCAGATCAGCGCCGAGGACATCCTCTTTTTTAACGGGCTCGGCGATGCCATTAACAAAATCTTCACCCTGTTGAAAAGGACGGCCCGGGTGGTCGTTCCTTCACCGAGTTATACGACCCACTCATCGGCTGAAGCCGCCCATTCCGGCGATCGACCGGTTACCTATCGGCTTGATCCGGATAACCACTGGTATCCGGACATGGATGATCTGGAAAAGCGGATCAAATACAATCCGGCCGTGGCCGGTATCCTGATCATTAACCCGGACAACCCGACCGGCGCCGTATACCCCGAGGAAATTCTCCGGGGCATGGTCGCTCTGGCCAAGAAATATGACCTCTTTATAATCTGTGACGAGGTTTACCAGAACATCATCTACAACGGGGCTACGACCAGACCCCTTTCGGCGGTTATCGGTGAGGTGCCGGCGATCTGTATGCGAGGGATCTCCAAGGAGATGCCCTGGCCCGGGTCCCGTTGCGGCTGGATAGAGGTCTACAACGGCGACAAGGATGAGATGTTCGGTCGCTATGTCGCTTCGATCCTGAATGGCAAGATGCTGGAGGTATGTTCCACGACCCTGCCGCAGAAGGTCTTGCCGAAAGTGATCAGCCATCCTGAATACGGTAAATATCTGGATGAGCGGATCCGCCGTTACGAGAAGTATTCAAATATTGCCTGTGAAGCCCTTGCCGGCATTGATGGCTTGATCGCCAACCGCGCCAACGGTGCCTTCTATATGAGTATTGCCTTTCGAGACGGGATGCTCAATGACCGGCAGACCCTGGAGATCGAGAGCACGCAGGTGCGAGAGCATGTCGAGGGTCTGGTCAATCAGCCCGGGGTGGAGTTTGACAAGAGATTTGTCTACTACCTGCTCGGTGCGACCGGCATCTGTGTGGTGCCTCTTTCCTCTTTTGCCACCACGATGCAGGGATTTCGGACCACCATCCTGGAAAAGGACGAGGCGAAGTTCCGGATGATCTTCAATAAAATGGCCGATTCCATTCGTCATTATCTGGCTTCTGCCTGAACCGGCTGACCCTGATAGATTTAAGATATAACGCCTCCCTGCGCAGTCGCTCAGACCGCCAGGGGGGCGTTTTTATTTGCTGCCAACCCCTCCTGCCTTGAATAGTGGTTGTTCCGCTGTTGTAGCCCAAAAAATATTATTCAATTAGCAGCGGTTTCCTTGACAGGGAGGGGGAGCATACTTACTTTTCCTGACGATTGCGGCGGTGTTCCCGCCGACATGAGGAAGAGAGGGTTTGAACCCGGCAGGATCGGGAATCCCCCAAACAATCCTGCCTGTGCTCAGGCTTTAACCGCGGGAGAGCGTAGTGGAGAAAGAGGACAAGATTTCAGAAGAAAGCCCTGAAGAGACCGGTCAGGAGAAAATTTCAGCAGAGATAGCGGATGAGGTTGAAGAAGATCCGGCTGTTGCTCTGGAAAAAGCCCGAGAGGAAACAAGGGAAGCCCAGGATAAACTTCTCAGGGTTGCGGCTGAGTTTGAAAACCATAAAAAAAGATTGCAGCGGGAGAAGGAAACAGCCCTCAAATATGCCGAGGAGCACCTGATCAGGGAGATCCTGCCGGCGATCGACAATCTGGAGCGGGCCATGGCCCAAGGCCAGGAGGGCGAAGATTGTGTCGCTAACCTGGCTGATGGGGTGGAACTGACCCTGAAGGGTCTGATCACTACCCTGGAAAAATTCGGCCTGAGCCCTTTTGCCAGTGTCGGTGAGCCGTTTGATCCCAACTTTCATGAGGCGATGGTCATGGAATGCAGTAAGGATGTGCCGGAGCAGATAATCATCCAGGAATACGAAAAAGTTTACATGTTGAAGGACCGGTTGCTGCGGGCGGCCAAAGTAGTCGTTTCAAAAGGAGATAGCGAGGCCTGAGAGAGGCCCTGATAGTCAGTTCAAGAAGTTACTAACAGAGAAAATACTTAAGTTTTATATAGGAGATATAATCATGGGAAAAATAATTGGTATTGATCTAGGAACAACAAATTCATGTGTCGCGGTCATGGAAGGCAATGACCCGAAAGTTATCACCAATGTCGAAGGTAATCGGACTACTCCGTCGGTTGTCGCCTTTTCTGAAGGTGGGGAACGACTGGTGGGCCAGGTTGCCAAGCGGCAGGCGGTGACCAATCCGACCAAAACCCTCTCCGCGATCAAACGGCTGATCGGCCGTAAGTTCGGCGATAAAGAAGTTAAGAAAAGTATCGAGGTAAGCCCCTTCAAGATCGTTGAAGGCAAGGATGGTGATGCGGTGGTCGAGGTGGATGGCAAGTCTTACGCCGCTCCCGAGATCTCGGCGATGATCCTCGGCAAGATGAAAAAAACCGCTGAAGAGTATCTTGGCGAAGAGGTTACCGATGCGGTGATCACCGTTCCCGCCTATTTTAATGACAGTCAGCGTCAGGCCACCAAGGATGCCGGCAAGATCGCCGGGCTTAAGGTCCAGCGGATCATCAACGAGCCGACCGCAGCTGCTCTGGCCTATGGTCTTGACAAGAAAGGTGAAGAGAAGATCGCCGTCTTCGATCTCGGCGGCGGTACTTTCGACGTATCTATTCTGGAGATCGGTGATGGCGTTTTCGAGGTTAAATCGACCAATGGCGATACCTTCCTGGGCGGCGAAGATTTCGATATGCGGATCGTCAACTGGCTGGCCGACGAGTTTAAACGTGATCAGGGTATCGATCTTCGCCAGGACAATATGGCTCTTCAGCGCCTCAAAGAGGAAGCTGAAAAGGCCAAGATGGAGCTCTCCACTGCCATGGAGACCGATATCAACCTGCCTTTTATTACCGCTGATGCCTCCGGTCCCAAACATCTTAACATCAAGATGAGCCGGGCCAAGCTGGAAGATCTGGTCGGCGACCTGATTGAGCGCACCATCGCGCCCTGCAAGACCGCTCTGAAGGATGCCGGTCTCTCGGCCTCTGATATCGACGAGGTTATCCTGGTCGGCGGGATGAGCAGAATGCCCAGCGTTCAGGAGAAGGTTAAGGAGATCTTTGGCAAGGAAGCTCATAAAGGGGTCAACCCCGACGAGGTTGTGGCGATCGGCGCGGCCATTCAGGGCGGTGTCCTGCGAGGCGACGTTAAAGATGTTCTGCTCCTCGATGTGACTCCGTTGTCCCTGGGTATCGAAACCCTTGGCGGTGTATGCAGCAAGTTGATCGAGAAGAACACGACGATCCCGACCAAGAAGAGCCAGACCTTCTCGACCGCAGCTGACAACCAGCCGGCAGTTTCCATCCATGTTCTTCAGGGTGAAAGAGAAATGGCTGGCGGCAACAAGTCGATCGGCCGTTTTGAGCTGGCTGATATTCCGCCATCCCCTCGTGGGGTGCCGCAGATCGAAGTCACCTTTGATCTCGATGCCAACGGTATCCTCCATGTTGCGGCCAAGGATCTCGGCACCGGTAAAGAACAGTCCATCAAGATCACTGCTTCCAGCGGTCTTTCCGAGGAAGAGATCGAGAAGATGACCCAGGATGCCGAAGTGCATGCCGACGAGGACCGGAAGCGTAAGGAGCAGGTCGAGCTCAGGAACCAGGCCGACTCAATGATCTATGCCACCGAAAAAAGCCTCAAGGATCTTGGCGATAAAGTAGATGACGAGACCAAGGGCAAGGTGGAAAAAGAGATCGAAAGCCTCAAGAAGCTCATGGAAGGTGATGATCACGAAGCGATCAAGAAAGGTCTTGAGTCGCTGACCGAGGCCTCCCATAAGCTGGCCGAGATCATGTACTCGCAGGCCACCAGTGAGCAGGCCGCAGCCGAAGGCGGTGCGGCCGATGAGGCTGGTGATGCTGCTGGTGAGAAGAAAGACGACGATGATGTAGTCGACGCCGACTACGAAGAAGTCAAATAGCCGACGATGCCATCCCGTCTGCTGTGTCATCACATGGTCAGCATAGGTTCCCTATAGCCTGACCATGTTCTTCCTCGGAGTCTCCCGCTGGTCGCTTACCTGCATACGGGCGGCAGCGCCGGCTATTTGGTCGGAGAGCTTGAAATCCCAAAGGGGGGTGCAGAAAAAGGTTGCCTGCGCCCCCCTTTTTTTTTAACATCGTCACCCTGCCGGCTGTTTTGCTGGTGGGGTGATGTTCGTTTTGAACTTAATTGTCTCAGGGTATCCGGGAAAATCATAGGAATAGATCATGAAAGTTTTATCCGGCATTCAGCCGTCTGGCAAACTACATATTGGTAATTATTTCGGTATGATGCAGCAGATGATCGCGAGCGTGGAGAGTAGTGAACTCTATGCCTTTATTGTCGATCTGCATGCCATGACCTCGGTTCATGATCCTGAACGGTTGGCTACCGATACCTTTGGGGCTGCGGCTGACTTTCTTTCTCTGGGTCTTGATCCGGAGAAATGTATTTTCTGGGTCCAGAGTGATGTGCCTGAGGTTACCGAACTGGCGTGGATACTTTCCACCCTGACGCCGATGGGGCTTCTTGAGCGCTGTCATTCTTATAAGGACAAGGTCGCCAAGGGCGTCAACGCCAGCCACGGTCTCTTCGCCTATCCGGTGCTGATGGCGGCTGATATCCTGCTTTATCAGGCCGATAAGGTGCCGGTCGGCAAGGACCAGAAACAGCATGTTGAAGTTACTCGGGATATCGCCATAAAGTTTAACAATACCTATGGAGAAACTTTTACGATCCCGGAGCCGGTGATCAGCAAAGAGCTTGCGACGGTGCCGGGCCTGGATGGCCAGAAGATGTCCAAGTCCTATGGAAACACGATCAGTATCTTTCTCGATCAGAAGGGGCTTAAAAAGAGGGTGATGGCCATTACCACTGATGCTACCCCGGTGGAGGACCCTAAGGACCCTGACAACTGCAACCTGTTCAGCATCTTCAAACTGTTCGCCCCGGTGGAGCGCCTCAAAGAGGTCCATGAGCTGTATGTCAATGGCGGTGCCATGTACGGCAAGATCAAGCTGGAACTGGTCGAGCTGATCTGGGACTACTTCAAAGAGGCCCGGGAGACCAGGGCCAGGCTTGAGGAAGACAAGGGTTATGTGCGTGATATCCTGGCCAGGGGCGCGGACAAAGCCAGGGAGAAAGCGACTGTCACCCTGGAGCAGGTCAGGGAGAAGGTCGGTCTCAGGTATTAGATCTCTGGCAACGGGCAGGGAGTACGGTGCTTTCTTGGTTTAAAGCGATCCGCTGGTTTGCCCTCTAGATGAAAGCGATAATATGCCCGCATTCCAAGGTTGGGCATTGCCAGTATTTACCAGTCTTGTATTTCTCTTCCGCAGAAACCTTCAGCTCCATCTTGCTGTTGCATTTCGGGCAATAATGGGCATCGGTCTTATGATTTTCTTCTGCCTCTCCCTTGGTCATTGCAATCTCAAAGAGCAGGTTCTGGCTTGTTTTCGGCATGTTGTTGACCAACTCTATAAGCTTCTCACCGTCGATCAGGTTGATCGCGTTCTCTTTGGCAAAATCCTTGGCGATCTCTGAAAATTCGGTGGTGGTGAGGAAATAGCCGCTGCTAAGGTCCGCTCCTGACATGGCGGCTTTGAAATTTTTAATCGATTCGGCTGGAGTGCTCCCTGGTCTGATCGAGCACTGGAAGATCGAAAAAGGCTTATCGTTGTTCTTGCTATAGAGGATAGAGATGTCGCTCCTTTCCGGATCTTTGCTGGCGACAGCTTTCGAAGCCCTGAAGCCCATCTGATCGAAAAAAGAGGCGCAAAGCTTGTTGAATATTTTCAGATTGAGATCTTTGAGTAGATCGGTATCCATATTAAACTCCGTTATTTTCCTTTTATTTTAGCTGCTTAGAGTTGATTGTCCACAAAAAAAACCAGCCAGCCGATTTTTTTGATCATATTGGTCTCCTTCCGTCCGCATCTTTACAGGTTTAGAAGCTTGTGGAGAACGTAAGTCAACTCCGCCATTTTATAGGGCTTCGGCAGCACATCTTTGAAGCCATACTTCTGATGATCAGCCATCACCGGATCATTTGCATAACCGCTTGAGACGATCGCCTT
>CBDVDF010000076.1:0-6998 GCA_965372675.1 uncultured Desulfobacterales bacterium | reverse complement strand
TCAGTCTGGAAAGTGATGTATTGCTGGCGCCACACCACGGTAGTAGATATTCGGCCGGATACGATTTGATCCGGCTCGGCAAGCCGGAATGGCTGGTCGTCTCAGCCAGCCCGTTTTATGCGGATAAATTTCCTGACCCGTCGTTCGTAAAATGGTGTGCAGGGAAAGGTATAGAACTGATCAATACTGCTGAGCTCGGATCAGTATCCTTCTCGATAGATGATGATGGACAGATGAGCTGGCAGCCCATTTCAGCCAAAGCAGAGAAAAACACGGCCCTGCCAACAGACAAAAAGTTCCGCTGAAGTGATCAGACCTCGGTGAAGTCGGCCGGGGGCTTCCTGAGAAAAGAAACGAACTTACTCTTGTCGATACTGTTGGTGTAGGCGTCTTCCGGTGAGATCCAGCGTTTCTGCAGCATCTCCATAATGGCGTCATCCATAGTCGTCATACCGTATTTTTTCCCGGTCTGCATAACGGAGGGCAGCTGATAGGTCTTACCCTCACGGATCAGGTTACGGACGGCCGGAGTACAGCTCAGAACCTCCAGGGCCGGGCACCGGCTCTTGATATCGATCCTCTTGAAAAGGGTCTGGGAAACAACCGCCCGGAGAGAATCAGCCAGGGTAGAGCGGACCTGGGCCTGCTGGTTGGCCGGGAAGATCTCGATAATCCGATCAACGGTCTTGGCCGCATTCAGGGTATGCAGGGTACCGAAGACCAGATGGCCGGTCATCGCGGCTTCCATGGCCAGAGAGATGGTTTCAAGATCACGCATCTCACCAACCATAATTATATCGGGATCTTCACGGAGCGCCCCGCGCAATGCCGCCGCGAAGGACTTGGTGTGCATTCCGACTTCCCGGTGGTTGACTATACAGTTCTGACTTTCGTGAACGAACTCGATCGGGTCTTCAACTGTAATAATATGATCCTTGCGGACCTTGTTGGCCTCATCGACGATTGCCGCCAAGGTGGTTGACTTACCGCTACCGGTCGGTCCGGTTACCAGAACCATACCTTTGGGCAGAGTTGCCAGTTTGGAGATAACCTTCGGCAGATTCAACTGCTGACAGGTCATGATAGTGCTGGGGATCTCCCTGAAAACTGAGCCGATCCCATATTTTTGCTGGAAGAGATTGCCACGATAGCGGGCCAGACCCGGGATCTCATAACCGAAATCAATATCGCCGGTCTCTTCAAAGGTCTTGATCTTGTCCTCGGAAATGATCTCGTAAAGCATCGACTTGAGGGCATCGTTTTCGAGGACATTGTACTTGACCCTCTCCATATCCCCCCTGACCCTCAGTAATGGCTGCTGTCCGGCAACCATATGAAGATCTGAAGCCCCCTGCTCGTTCATCAGCTTGAAAAAAGCATCGATCTGAGCCAACTGATTGTCTCCACATTAAACAATAATTATAAAATCACCAGCCCGCTCCGAAGCCCCCTTCGCAGGCCAAAGGTTTAAGTAAACCTCAGCGAATATCAATAGACCACTAATTGTTACACCTTAAACTATTTTTTTTTAAAAAAAAGCAAGTAAACAGCCGAGATCATAAATATTACAGTAAAATGTTCGCTGTGGCAGTAAACTGGCTCGATAACCTGAAAAAACAACTGCCGGCATGATCCTGATCTTACTTATGAAATACATTGATCTCCACACCCATTCAAGTCAATCCGACGGTTCATTTAATCCAACCACTCTGGTCAAAGAAGCCCATACGGCAGGACTTGGCGCCATCGCCCTTACCGACCATGACACGGTCTCAGGAGTGGAGGAGGCCATAGACGCCGGCCAGAAATATGGGGTGGAAGTGATCAGCGGGGTGGAGATCAGCACCAGTCATAATGGCAAACCAGTCCATATCCTTGGCTACGGGATCGATCTACTCGATGACGGGCTAGCTGGTCTGCTTGAAAAATTGCAGAAGATCCGGCGCAACAGGAACAGCCAGATCCTCGAAAAACTGGCCGAACAGGGAATCAGGATCGACGAAGAGGAACTGGCGTCCATAACTCCAGGACTGATCGGCCGGCCCCATATTGCCAGATTACTGATCGAGCGGAAAGAGGTCAGCAACTTCGAACAGGCCTTCAGCAAGTTCCTCCGAAAAAACGGCCGGGCCTATGTTGAGGCGGAGAAATTCCCCGCCACCGAATCGATCAAAACTATCAACCGGGCCGGAGGGGTCGCGGTCCTGGCCCATCCCACCACCTTTGACTACTCGATGCAGAGGATAAAGGAAATGGTCGGAGAGATGGCAAACAATGGCCTGGGCGGCATCGAGGCTTTCTACCCGGGCCATTCAACCAAGACCTCCAGAAAACTGGTCGAAATGGCAGCAGAGTTAAATATACTGGTAACCGGAGGCAGTGATTTCCACGGCTCGATCAAACCCGGGATCGCGATCGGAGGTGCCCCGGTAATGCCCCCGGTGCCCTATCTCCTCTTTGAAAAACTACTTGCCCGCCTGGGTGGGGATCGTTAAATCTGTGGAAAAATAATCCCCAGCCCTTTAATATAGACGGATGTTTTCAACAATTCCCCCATATTCATAGATAGAGACCTGAAATGAAGACCATTCTCGTTATCGATGACGAGCCCAACTACCGGCTGATCCTTTCCGAGATCGCCAAAGAAGAAGGATACGAAGTCCTGACCGCGGAATCAGCCGAACAAGCGATACCGACGATCCGGGAAACAGATCTTGATCTGGTGATCACCGACATGCGTATGCCGGGCATGGACGGCATGGAACTGCTTAAAGAAGTAAAGATCCTCAATGCCGAACTGCCGGTGATCATGATCACCGCTTTCGGTGAAGTGGAAAAAGCGGTAGCAGCGATGCAGGCCGGCGCCTTCAATTACCTGACCAAACCGTTTAACAACGAAGAGTTACTGGTCAGTATCAAGAAGGCCGTAGACCACTACGCCCTGGTCAGGGAAAACCTGCGACTCAGGGATGAAGTTTCCGGCCGCTACAACTTTTCCAACATAATCGGCAAAGACAAGAAGATGCAGCTTCTCTTCAATCTTATCGAGAAGATCGCCCCAACCACCGCCTCAGTCCTCATTTCCGGCGAGTCAGGTACAGGCAAGGAACTTGTGGTCCGCGCCATCCATTTCAACAGCCCGCGGCGCGAATCCCCCCTGATCTCCCTTAACTGTGCCGGTCTGCCCGAACACCTTCTGGAGAGTGAACTGTTCGGACATGAGAAAGGCGCTTTTACCGGCGCGGTGGCTTTGCGGAAAGGCCGTTTCGAAGTGGCCGATACCGGCACCATTTTCCTTGATGAGATCGGTGAAATGCCGATGAATCTTCAGGCCAAGCTCCTAAGGGTACTGCAGGAGAAGACCTTTGAAAGACTTGGCTCGACCAAGTCCATCACTGTGGATGTCAGGATAGTTGCGGCGACAAACAAGGACCTCAAAGAAGAGATCAGCCGGGGCAACTTCAGGGAAGATCTTTACTACCGGCTTAATGTCCTCAACATCCACCTGCCGCCACTCCGTGAGCGCATTGGCGACCTGCCACTGCTGACTACCCATTTCATCGCCAAATTCGCCAAACAGCTGGACCGGCCTGATCTGAAGATCTCCAATAATGCCCTGCGCCACCTGAGCAGAATGGTATGGGCAGGAAACGTCCGCGAACTGGAGAACACCATCGAACGGGCCGCCATCCTCTGCGAGGATAACTGCATCGAGGTCACAGATGTACAGATCGACACCGCCCCCCTCAACACTGACTCGAGCGGCGGACCTTTTGGTGTCGATCACTTACCAGCTGGTGAGAAGTTGCCGGAGTTTCTTGACAATATTGAGAAGATCCTGCTCGAAAACGCCCTGGCCGAAGCAAGCGGCATCCAGGCCCACGCCGCTGAAAGCCTCGGGATCACCAAGAGTCTGCTCCAGTACAAAATGAAAAAGTATCAGATAAGCAAACCTTCCTAACCTCCATAACCCACCAGCAAGCGATATAGCCGCATCCGGAGTTTCCCTGCGGTCTCTTACCTGCAGCCATCTCACTTGCCGGTTGGTTATGGACCTTGTATAAATCACCATTCATTTTATTGACCCTCCCCGTGTCTATCTGCTATCCTTATTACAAAAAGAGATTCCCCCAACAGAGGAGACCAAGCGATCATGGAAGTCACCCTAAGCCTGCAGGATCTGTTTCTGATCATTGCCGGCCTATCTATAATAGCCATCACCGTCGTTCTTATCCCATTTATCATCCAACTCAAGCAGACCGGCCGCCGGGCTGAAAAGCTGATGGACAGTATCGACAATGAACTGGAGCCGCTGCTGATCTCTCTCAGAGAAACCGCATCCCAGATCCAGGAGCTGTCGGAAAATATCAACGGCAGGTTGGCAGAAACGGATGCCATAATCAAAACAGCCCGTTACGCCGGCGAATCTCTGCTGGCCACCACCAGTCTATTAAAAACGGTCCTTACCCCTATGATCACCAAAGTTGGCGGTCTTTCCTCGGGGATAGGTGCTTTCATGAATTTAATCCACAGATCAAAACCAGGAAGAGAAAGGGAGGCAAAGACAAATGAGTAAAGACGATTGCTGTTCAGGATCAATGGGAACTTTCCTGACCGGAGCCCTGTTCGGTGTTGCCGTCGGCCTGCTCCTCGCCCCACGGACCGGCAAGGAAACCAGAGAGGTTCTGGCTGATTACGGGGCAAGTATCAAGGAGAGCCTGCCGGAGGATCTGCGGGAAAAGACCGAGGAAACCATCGAAAAAGGCCTGGAATATATCGACGAAAAGAAGCAGGCTCTCAACGACGCGATCGAAGCGGGACGGGTTGCCATGGAAGAGGAAAAAGAATCCCTCTCCTCGACCCTGAAGAAAGACAGCGATTAACCCGGAAGGCTGCTGCCACCCCAGTTGAGCTTGTTTCTGAGAATCTCGAAATAACCTTTATGCGGTGAACAGACCAGTTGGAGCGGATTTTCAGCGGCCGTGATCTCCAGATGCTCTCCATTTGCCATGTCGAAAGCGGCACGACCGTCGACTATCACCTTGATCGCCTCCGCTCTGCCCGCCACCCGGGTGATCAGCCTGGTTGAGGGTGGTAAAAGGACCGGCCGGCTCTCCAGCATGAAGGGGCAGATCGGCGTCACCATTATCGAATCCAGGCGGGGATGAATAATCGGGCCACCGGCTGAAAGATTGTAGGCCGTGGAACCGGTCGGGGTCGAAAAGATCAGGCCATCGGCCTTATATGAAGTGATGAATTCTTCATCCGCCCAGACCTCCATCCGCACAAGGCTGTCGATATTGCCTTTACTGATCACCACATCGTTCAAAGCATATTGCCAGTCTGATCTCCCCGACTCACCTTTGCACAATCTGGCCTTGAGCATCAAGCGATCTTCGATCAGCACCGAGCCGGCAATGATCTTTTCCAGGGCCTCGTAGCGGTTGTCAACCGCCACCTCGGTCAAAAAGCCCAGACTGCCAAGGTTCACCCCGACCACCGGAATTTTAAAGCGGCTGGCCTGGCAGGCTACATGCAGCAGAGTCCCGTCACCGCCGAGAATTATCAGCAGATCCATATCTTCGCTGATCCGCTCCAGAATAGACTCGATAGACCGCTGCTTCAGCCAGTCGGCCAGTTCATCTCCGATCCGCCGGAATTCACCAGAATCCTCTTTAAGGATTATGCCGACCTTATTGATCTTCACTGCTGATCATCCTCTTTGGCCGCTTCCCGGCCAAGTTCTTTGGAGCGCTCGGTGGCGGCCTCGACCGCATCCATGATGATCCCCTGGAAACCGGCCTTCTCCATTTCATGAAGTCCGGCGATGGTCGTGCCACCGGGAGAGGTTACCATCGCCCGGAGATTTGCCGGATGCTCCCCGGTACTGATGGCCAGCTTGGTAGCACCGAGAACCGTCTGCAGAGTCAGGGTCTCAGCAACCTGCCTGCTAAGTCCGACCTTCACTCCACCATCGATCATGGCCTCTATAAATGAAAACACATAGGCGGGACCGCTGCCACTAAGCCCCGTAACCGCATCCATCTCAGCCTCACTGAGCAAGACGCTTTTTCCGACCGCATCAAATATCCTCCGGGCGGTTTCCAGGTCTTCGTCGCTTGCCAGAGAACCGCGACAAAGAGCCGAGGCACCTTCCATGACCAGGGCGGGAGTATTGGGCATCACCCTGACAACCTTGCATCCACAGCCAGCCAGACTTGCCTCCAGAGCCGCCAAAGAGATGCCGGCCGCGATCGAGATCACCAGTTGGTCTTTTTTGAAATACTGGCGCTGACTCTGCAGAATAGGGTTAACTACCTGGGGCTTGACCGCCAGGATAACTATCCCGCAATCGGCCAGCACAGATGCTTCCGCCGACGTAGAGACCTTGAATTCGTCAGCCAGAAGTTGGCGCCGCTCTTCAGCCAGATCAACCGCAACAATCTGCTCTGCTTCAAAAAGTCCGGCCTTTATTATGCCTCTGATAAGGGCCTCGGCCATTCGGCCGCCACCCAGGAATCCTATCTTGCCCTGCATTTTCATGATCTATCTCCATATGGTCTTCGGGCAACCGCCCCGTATCGACAACTTAACTTAGCAAGCTGATAGTAGAAAAAATAGAGGGTGATGACAATCAAATTCATCGGAGATAAAAAAACGGCCCGCCGGGGTTCCCCGGCAGGCCGTCATCAACAGTATTAATCTGAAAACAGAAGGTCAGTGGCTACTCAACGCGGGTGCCGCAGCAACCGGAGTCGAGGGAACCAGGAAGGGCATAAACATACTGCCGACTTCCTTGGTGGAAGTAACAACCCTGGCAAGAACGCCCTCTTCCTCATTCTTCTCGATAGTAACGAATTCCCAGCACTCAGGATGAGCAACGATCTCTTTCATCAAGCTGAGATGATGTCCGTGACCTGATTTAAAGGCCACAACATGACCTACCAGCTGGCAACCGAGCAGGGCAAGACCGTTCGCATTCCATTGCCAACGATGGG
>CBDVDF010000075.1:0-7006 GCA_965372675.1 uncultured Desulfobacterales bacterium | reverse complement strand
TCACAGGCGTTGTTGGGCGAACCCTGGCTCCGGGCGCCCTGACCGCACTCGCCGAACATGGTCCGGAATTCCTCCATCAGATTCTCGACTACGATATCTCGCCGGAGGTCATTCTCTTCGTTTTCCTGCCGACCCTGATCTTCGAATCGGCCTTCAATCTCGACTCCTTGCAACTGCGCCGGAACATTCTGCCGATCCTCACCCTGGCCGTACCCGGCCTGCTGCTTTCTACCGTCATTATCGGCTATATCGTCCATTGGTGCACCGGCATCGCTCTGCCGGTTGCCTTCCTGCTCGGATCGATTCTCAGCGCCACCGATCCCGTGGCGGTGATCGGCATCTTCAAAAAACTCGGGGCCCCGAAAAGGCTTAATGTCCTGGTCGAGGGGGAAAGCCTCCTTAACGATGCAACCTCGATAGTTGTCGCCCGGATCCTCACCGGGGTAGTGGCGGCCGGTTATTTATCGGCTGGAACGATCGGCAACGGTCTGGTCGATTTTGTGGTGGTCTTCGGCGGTGGGATCAGGGTCGGCTGGCTGGCGGCCATTCTCACCGGCATGATCCTTGGCATGGTAAGAAGCGACTCCTTCATTGAAATATCCCTGACCACCATCCTGGCCTATTTTTCTTTCCTGATCGCCGAGGAACTGTTCCATGTCAGCGGGGTGATGGCGACGGTAGCGGCCGGGGTCACTCTCGGCAGCTGGGGCAGGACCAAGATATCCCCGTCGGTTACCGGATACCTGGAAAATTTTTGGGAATACCTGGCCCAGATAGCCAATGCCCTGATCTTTCTGCTGGTCGGCCTACGGGTCGAGATCAACGCTCTGGCCGCCTCTTTTGACCAGCTGATCTGGGTCCTGGTTGCCATGCTTGTCTCACGGGCCGTGGTGATTTTCGGCCTGGTCCCTCTTAGCAGCAGGCTCCCTGGAGTTGAAGAAGTAAGCCGCCCCTTCCAGACGGTCATGTGGTGGGGCGGACTGCGCGGCGCCATCGCCCTGGCTATCGTTCTCAGTCTCGACGAACTCGAACAAGCCGACACTCTGGTCGCCTTAGTCATGGGCGCGGTGCTTTTCACCCTGCTGGTCCAGGGATTGAGCATCGAGAAACTGGTTCGCTACCTGGGTCTGGACAAGTTATCGCCAGCCGACCGCTTTGCCAGGATCGAGGGATTGCTGCATGCCAAGAACCATGCCCTGGAGAAGATCCCGGACCTGCAGACCGGCGGCCTTTTTTCCCAGCGCATTGCCTCGACCCTGACCGAATCATGTGCAGTCGAAGCGGAGAACCTGCGCACTTCTCTGGAAAATTTGCGAGACGATTCTTTCGACGAGAGCCAGGAGAGAAAATTACTGACCAGGCGTTGCTTCGGGCTTGAGAAGAAATGCTATTACGAATTATTCAGCAGAAGTCATATCTCCGAACAGTCATACCGGGACCTCAGCCATTCCCTCGAACTGCAGACTGAAGCCCTCAGGGCCGACACCCCCCTGCCACGCCACACCCTGCACCCGCGGGCCGGGACCCTGACCAGCCGTTTCCTCACCTCACGACTGGCCCGCACACCAGTGATCAACCGGCTCACCGAACAGTGGCGCATGGAGCTGATCTCCCGGGAATATGAAGAGGCCTGGGGCCGCTATCAAGGCAGTTGCAAGATCCTCGATAACCTCGAGCACATTAATGAATTTGAAGAGATCCAGACAAAAGTGGTTGAAGAACTGAGGGATTACTATCGGCACTGGCGGGACCATGCCAAAACACGTCTGGACCATACCGCCGCCCAGTTCCCAGAATTTGTCAATGCCATGCAGGGCCGCCTGGCCGGCAGGCTTCTCGCCCAGGCCCAGCAGGAAACTATAGAGGAAGAGATCAGAGCCGGCAGTATTCCTGCCGGCGTAGCCAGATCGATCATCGAGGAACTTAAAGCCAGAATATGGGTGCTGCGGGGTCGAGATCTTACCAAGCTGCACATCGAGGCAACCGAGGTACTCCGTAAGGTCCCCTTCTTCAGACACATTGCGCCGATGGAGTTTGAGCGGGTCGCCGACAAGCTGAATGCGCTGACCCTTACCGAAGATCAGGTAGTCATCAGACAGGGAGAAAAAGGAGATTCTCTTTTCCTGATCGGCCGCGGGGTGATCAGGGTCTCCCGCACCGAGGACGGCCAGGAAAGAGATCTGGCCACCCTGATGGCCGGAGACTTTTTCGGCGAGATGGCCCTGCTGCACAATGAGCCACGGGCCGCCACCTGCCGGACCGTTACACCATGCCTGATCTATGAACTTGAGAGTAGTGATTTGAATGAACTACAGGAGGATTGCCCCGGTATCAGATCAGCTCTCGAAGAGGCTGACCGGTTGAGATCTGCGAACTGGGGCAAAAACGGAACTGCTGGTCACTCCGAAGACGCCGCCTGAAGCGGTAAGGTGAAAGTAAAAACGGTGCCGCCACCTTCCCGGTCAGCGAAACTAAGCGTTCCCTTGTGAAAATCTTCAACGATCTGACGACAGGAGGCCAGGCCAAGACCATTGCCATCCTCTCTGGTGGTAAAATTTGAGTGAAAGATCTTTTCGCGGATCTCATCCGCGACCCCGACCCCGCGATCCTTGACATGGACGATAATATCCTCGTCGTTATGGTCAAGAACAATATCGACCTGGTCACCATTCTGGCTGGCCTGGGCGGCATTAATGATCAGATTGACCAGCACCCGGCGAATCTCCAAACGGCAGAAACCTATCGGCGGGGTATCATGGTTTATATCAAATTTAATGACCCGTTCGGACAGATCAGGGTGGGTCTTGACTTCTGCCTCTTTAACCGCTTCCATGACCTCGGCCAGATAACCGGTAGTAATATTCCGGGGCCGCTGCAAGCGCTTGGCGTTAGCCAGAGCCTCTGCCATCATCTCCGACAGATTGTCACGGCCGCTTTTCATCACATTGATCATCCGCAACATTGATTCCTCTTCTATCTTGTTGCCGATCATATCAAGGAATAAAAAGGGCGCCATCTGGTTCTTCATGTCGTGGATGAGGATATTGGCCTTCTCAAGTTCAGCGGCAATGATCTCGGTATTGACCCTGATCCGTTTGCTGAGAGTCCTCATCATCGAGAACAACGATTTGGGCTGGTTGGAAAAATATTCCTGGAACTGGTCTCTGGTGATCTTGAGAAGAGTACTGTCCTCGACAGCCAGGACTGTGGCCGAGCGTGGTTTTGCTTCGATCAGGGCCATCTCGCCGATATATTCAACCGGCTGGATGGAGGTGATGAATTTGCCTGCCTTGGTTATCTTCAGTTCGCCGGCCAGCAGGACATACATGTCATCCCCGGGCGAACCTTCACGGCACAAAACCTCACCGGCCGCCACCCTGAGTTCTTCAACATTCTCGGCCAGAAACTCGTAGAGTTCCGCTTCCGAAAAATGGCGAAAAAGATCGAGTGAGCTTAAATATCTGATCCGGTCTTCAGATCTCATCTCAAACCTCGTCGAGAAAGACGGCCGCGTAAATCGGCCATAACATTAGAGAAAGTAGGCTCCACTGAAATAAAAACTACTATTATTTCCGGGACAATGCAAGGAATGTTGCCTTACAAAGCTCTCTCGGCAAGATAGGATCGAACCGTCTCAACGTCAGCCGCCAGAACTTCGCAGCGGCTTTGGCGCTCTTCCAAGCCCGCCAGGGTTACCGGCAGGTCCGGCTGATGGCCGATGGCTTTCTCGACCGCAGCGCCGAACTTGGCTGGATGGGCAGTGGCCAGGCAGACCATCGGGATCCCCTCCCGGATAAAATCATCGGCCGCTTTTACCCCGACCGCAGTATGGGGATCAAGCAGATAACCATTCTGATAATAATCAGCAATAGTCGCAACGGTCTCATCCTCGCCGACCATCCTGGCAGAGAACTCAGCCCGGACCTGTTTTTTAAGAGCAGCTGCGAACTGCAAACGACCGCTTGCAGCAAAACTCTCCATAGCCTTTCGGGTCCGCTCCGGGTCCTGACCATAGAGATAGAAAAGATAGCGCTCAAAATTACTGGCGATCTGGATATCCATCGACGGGCTGCTGGTCTGGCTGACCTTTCCCAGTGAATACTCGCCATTGTTGACGAACCTGCTCAACAGATCATTCTCATTGGTGGCCAGGAGTAGCCGACCGATGAGTTCCGGGACCATACAGCGAGCGACATAGCCGGCGAAAACATCACCGAAATTGCCGGTCGGTACCGAAAAATCGACCTTTTCACAACCCTCTGTCACCCGGAGCTGCAAGGCGGCAAAGATGTAGTAGACCACCTGGGCCAGGATCCTCGCCCAATTGATCGAATTAACCGCCCCCAGACTATATTTATCCTTGAAAGATAAATCGTTGAAGATGGCTTTGACGATCGCCTGGCCGTCATCAAAAGTGCCGCGCAAGGCGATGTTGAAGACATTGGCATCAGTGACCGTGGTCATCTGCAGTTCCTGGATACGGCTCACTCGCTTATGGGGATGGAGGATGAAAATATTGATATTATCCTTGCCGCGAACCCCGTAGATGGCGGCGCTGCCGGTATCACCGGAGGTCGCCCCGATAATATTCATCTTGCCGCCCGATCTTTTCAGCAGATACTCGAAAACATTACCGAGAAACTGCAGGGCAACGTCCTTGAAAGCCAGGGTCGGACCGTGGAACAATTCGAGGATATGAATATCACCGACCCTGACCAGCGGGGTGATCTCGGGATGAGTGAATGAGGCATAGGAACGATCGATCAACTCTTTGAGGTCAGGGGCCGGGATATCGTCGACGAACCGGGAGATCACCTCGAAGGCCAGATCCTGGTATTTGAGGCCCTGCCATTTTTCGAGGGTCTTGATGTCCACCGTCTCTATCTTCTCGGGCAACAGCAGACCTCCATCGGTCGCCAGTCCCATCATTACCGCTTCGCTGAACGATATCGGGGCAATGCCGCCCCTGGTGCTGATGTATTTCATTTGACAAAGTTTCCAGATTTTAAATTGGCCAGGTTCCTTAAGACAACAGACTCCTGCCGTCCATTTCCGGCGGAACCGGCAGATCAAGAAGTTCCATCAGGGTCGGAGCAAGATCCCGTAATGAACCACCATCAGCAAGCTTGCAGTTGCGATGCTCCGCATCTACCAATATCAATGGCACCGGGTTGGCGGTATGGGCAGTAAAAGATTCACCGCTGCCGGGGTCGATCATTTGTTCGGCGTTACCGTGATCGGCAGTGATCAGGACCGCCCCGTTCCGCTCGGTTATCGCTTTCACCAGTCGTCCCATACAGCTATCCACCGTTTCACAGGCCTTGACCGCTGCGGACAGATTACCACTATGACCAACCATGTCACAATTGGCAAAGTTGAGGACGATCAGGTCATACTCCTTCTGGTCGAGCCGACCTAAAAGCTCCTCGGTCACCAGCAAGGCGCTCATTTCCGGTTTGAGATCATAGGTCGCCACTTCCCGGGGTGAAGGGATCAGGGCCCGGTCTTCATTGTCATACGGTTCTTCCCGCCCACCGTTAAAAAAGAAGGTGACGTGGGCATACTTCTCGGTTTCGGCTATCCGCAGCTGATGCAGACCGTGGCTGCTGACCTCTTCACCCAGAATATGGGTCAGTACCATCGGCGGGAATGCCGCCGGCAAATTGAATCCCTGGTCATAAACGGTCATCGTCGCATAGGCGGCCAGAGACGGCCGAGTGGTGGTCTCGAATTCATTAAAATCAGGGGAAGTAAAAGCACGGGTAAGCTGGCGGGCCCGATCGGCCCGGAAGTTGAAAAAGATCAGACAATCATCATCATCGATCGTCGCCAGAGGCTGTTGGCTGCTGTCAACAATGACCGTCGGCTTGATGAATTCATCCGACTCATCACGGCTATAGGCATCCTGGATCGCGGTCAGAGGATCCGCGGCGAACGCTCCCTGTCCCTGGACCAGAGCCTGCCAGGCCAGTTCAAGCCGCTGCCAGCGATTATCGCGGTCCATGGCATAATAGCGCCCGGAAACCGTTGCCACTTGGCCAAGACCGATTCGGGCCAGCTCAGTCTGCAGCTGCTCCATATAGCCCTTGCCGCTATGCGGCGAAGTATCTCGCCCATCCATGAAGGCGTGAATAAAAAGCTTCTTGACTCCCTGCTGGGCGGCCATTTCCACCAGACCAACCAAGTGATCGAGATGACTGTGCACCCCGCCATCCGAGATCAGGCCCATCAGGTGCAGACAGCTGTCCTTGTCCCTGGCCATCTCCATAGTCTCGGTCAGGACACCATTATAAAAGAACTCACCCGACTTGAGCGCCATATTGATCCGCGTATAATCCTGGTAAACTATGCGGCCGGCCCCGATATTCAGATGACCAACTTCGGAATTACCCATCTGTCCTTCAGGCAAACCGACAGCTTTTCCGTGGGCGACCAAGGTGGTATGTGGATATGTTGCCTGCCAGCCATCCATATTCGGAGTCCTGGCCATGTGGATCGCGTTGTTCTCGGTCGCGGCACCGGCTCCCCAACCATCCAGAATGGCCAGCAGCACTGGCCCCTCAACTCTCATAAAACATCCAACCAACTGTTATCATTAGATTTATCCACTAATCAGGCAAGTCCAGCCTCGGGGCATCATGCCATAAGCCCTCAAGATCATAGTATTGCCTGGTCTCACTGTGGAAGATGTGAACGATGATATCGTTAAAATCAAGCAGCACCCAGTGGCCGTCGCTCAATCCTTCGGTATTACCGGACATCATCCGTTTACTGGAGATTTCCTTGTCGATCGCACCGCAGAGACCGTTGACATGCCTGGTCGAAGTTCCACTCATGATCACGAAATAATCAGCAAAGCTGGAGATTCCCCGAACATCGAGTGCGACAACATTCTTAGCTTTTGCGTCCTTCGCAACCCGGCAGATCTCCCTGACAAGTTCTTCGGCCGGTAATTCTCTATATTTCTCTTGAACCTTTTTCATCAAATCTCCTGAATGGTGGGTAA
>CBDVDF010000074.1:0-7057 GCA_965372675.1 uncultured Desulfobacterales bacterium | reverse complement strand
AACAAGTGTATATTGCAGGGCAATTAAAACTTTGCCCTGCTGTCATTACATCTATTCAAGCTTGTCCAGGGTCTGGTTACTCATCTGTTTTTTGCTGCTCACGCCAGTGGAGGCGCTATTGCCCAACATGGAGAAGCTGTAAAAGAGCAGGACGAAGGCCAGCAGGGCCCCGAGGGTTTTGAACGCCACCTTGGGTTTGAAGTATAGAAACAACAGGAGACCAGCGACGATGGCCAGGGTCAGGTAGGTATAAATGTAATAGAAGTTCGTGGTGATGATTATGATTTCGTCCAGGCTCATACGATTCTACTAGCAGGTATCGGTAGGAATGAAAATCATTTTTTTTCAGGAAAAAGCTTGAGGATATCCTCTTCGTTGGCCTTACAAACCCCGCGCTCAGTGATCAGGCCGGTGATCAGACGGGCCGGGGTGACATCGAAACTGTAGTTGGCGGTCGGTGATGATTCCGGGGCGATCCGGACCTTTTCTATTTTGTCTCCGGCGGTGATCCCACTGACAAACTTGATCTCGTCGCCGCTTCGCTGTTCGATGGGGATATCTTTGACTCCATCCCTGATCTGCCAGTCAAAGGTCGATGAAGGCAGGGCCACGTAGAACGGCACCCCGTTGTCTTTGGCGGCCAGGGCCTTCAGGTAGGTGCCGATCTTATTGGCCACATCACCGGTATAGGTAGTGCGGTCGGTGCCGACAATCACCAGGTCGACCATGCCGTGCTGCATCAAGTGGCCGCCGGTGTTGTCGGCGATCAGGGTATGGGGTACTCCTTCTTCCTGCAGTTCCCAGGCGGTCAGTTTGGCGCCCTGCAACCAGGGTCTGGTCTCATCGACCCAGACATGGACCTTGATCCCTTCGCGATGGGCGGCGTAGATCGGGGCGGTGGCCGAACCGTAATCGACAAAGGCCAGCCAGCCGGCGTTGCAGTGGGTGAGGATATTGACCGGTTCGCCGTTTCTTTTGGCACTGATCTCGCGGATGATCTCCAGGCCGTGTTCACCGAGGCGGCGACAGAATTCGGCATCCTCATCGGCGATTCGGCAAGCGGTATCGAAAAGGATTTTTTGTTTATCGGCCAGGCCTGATCCCTGCCGGGCAGCCTGGAGCTGTCGTTCGACCGCCCAGGCCAGGTTGGTGGCGGTTGGCCTGGTGCGGATCAGTTTTTCGGCGCTGTTGTTCAGCAAGGCGTCAAGATCGTCATGCTCAACGGCAGAGAGGATGGCACTGTACATCCCGAAACCGGCAGTAGCGCCGATCAAGCCGGCTCCCCTGACGTGCATTTCACCGATAGCGGCGGCAAAATCATCGACGTTTTTCAGATCTTCGATAACCAGTCGGTGCGGCAGGTGACGCTGGTCGATTATCTTGATGATCAGGGGATTTTCGGGGTCCGGCCAGATCGTCCGGTAGTCGGTGTTGTTGATCTTCATTTAAATATAGTTCAGAATAGTTTTGAGAGCAGAACATAAACGACGAGACCCGCACCCAGCGAGCCGTAGAGAGGCAGTCAGACCGGGCAATCGGCTTCTGTTTTTCTGGTGATAACGGCCAGGGTGACTCCGGCGACGGCGATGGCGACAGTGATCTTTATTATTTCTGTAAGCATGAAGTTAATGTAATGCCGGAGAGGTTTGCTTGCAAGATTATATGCGCAAAGTGGAGCTGATAAAATCGGCACCACTTTAAAGAGGAATGGTTATCATTTCTGTATGAAACAGGTGGGTGATAGAATAGAGCTGAAGAATTCCGGGTATTTTAAACAATTATTGGCGGCGCTGCTTATTTTCGGGCAGATCACCGCCATCGGACCGGTGGATGGGATGGAAATAAAAAAAGTGGACACAGCTAAACTTCCTGATGATGGCGGTGAAAAATATAACCGCCTGATCTTCGAAAAAAGTCCCTATCTCCTCCAGCATGCCGAAAACCCTATCGATTGGTATCCATGGGGAGAAGAGGCTTTTGCCCGGGCTGTTCGCGAGAATAAGCCGATCTTTCTGTCGATCGGTTATTCAACCTGTCACTGGTGTCATGTGATGGCCGGCGAAGCGTTCACCAGTGCAGAGGTGGCGGAGATCATCAACCGTCATTTCATCGCCATCAAGGTCGATCGGGAGGAGCGGCCCGATATTGACGCGATCTACATGAAGGTTTGTCAGATCCTCACCGGCCGGGGCGGCTGGCCGCTGACCGTTTTTTTGACCCCGGACCGCCAGCCTTTTTTTGCCGGGACCTATTTCCCGGTCGAATCTGCTTACGGGCGACCGGGACTGGTCGATGTTCTTGAATCAACTGTCGAACTCTGGAAGTCAGACCGGGCGAAAATCGCCGGCAACGCGGCAAAAATAACCGCCCTGATCAACAACGAAAGGTCTGTCGAGCGGGATGTTGATAAGATCGATGCCGAGATCCTTGGGAAACTGTTCAAACAGCTGGCCGGGCAGTATGACCAGCAATACGGAGGCTTTGGTGAGTCTCCTAAATTCCCCAGCCCCCACCAGTTGATGTTCTTGCTCAGATACTGGCAGCGGAGTGGTGATCAGGCGGCTCTGGAGATGGTCAAAAAAACCCTGACCGCTTTCAGGTTTGGCGGCATCTATGACCAGTTGGGCGGCGGCTTTCACCGTTATTCAACCGATCGTAAGTTCCTGGTCCCTCATTTCGAAAAGATGCTCTACGACCAGGCCTTGCTGGCCATTGCCTACCTGGAAACCTATCAGGCCACCGGCGAAGAATTGTTTGCGGAGACGGCCCGGGAAATTTTCAAATATGTGGCCAGGGATCTGACTGCCCCGGCCGGCGGTTTTTACTCGGCCGAAGATGCTGATTCGGAAGGGGTGGAAGGCAAGTTTTACCTGTGGAGCAGTGCTGAGATCGATGCCATCCTGGGTCCGGAGCAGGGTCGTGAATTCCGCCGGGTTTTTCAGGTAAGTGGTGATGGTAATTATTTTGATGAACTGACCGGCAGAAACACCGGGCTTAATATTCTCCACCTGCGGGAAGATAAAACCGGGCTGCTTAAAAAGGAAAAACAGCTGCTTTTTGAAAAAAGGCAGAAACGGATCAGGCCCTTCAGGGATGATAAAATAATAACCTCCTGGAACGGTCTGATGATCGCCGCCCTGGCCATGGGGGCGGATGTCCTTGCTGATAAGAAGTATCTTGAGGCGGCTGAGAGGGCTGCTGGCTTCGTTCTGGATAAACTTCGGGATGACAAGGGCCGTCTGTTGCGGCGCTATCGGGACGGGGAGGCGGCGCTACCGGCTTATCTGGATGATTATGCCTTCCTGGTCTATGGCCTTATCCAGCTTTATGAGGCCTCTTTCAAGCCGTCATATCTGGCGCTGGCGGTGGAGTTGAACAATCAGATGATCGAGATCTTCCGGGATGGTGATCATGCTATTCTCAATTTCTCCGGCCAGGGCAACGAGGAACTCCTGGCGGTTAATCAGGATCTCTACGATGGCGCTCTGCCGGCCGGCAACTCGGTGGCGCTGATTAACATCCTCAAACTGGCCAGGATAACCGATGACCGGCAGCTGCAGACGCGAGCGGAAAAAATGGCCGGGGCGATAATGGCCGAGGCCGAGGGCTACCTGCCGGGTTATACAATGTTCATGAACGGGGTAGATTTTATGATCGGGCCCACTGGCGAGATCGTTATTGCCGGGGAGCCGGACTCCGAAGCGACCCGGGCGATGAAGAGGGTGATCAGCCGGACTTTCTCACCGAACAAGGTATTGCTCCTGCACCCTCCCGGCCCGGCCGGCAAGGCAATAGAAAAAATCGCCCCCTACAGCAAATATCAGCAGATGATCGAAGAAAGGACCACGGTATATCTCTGTCGGGACTACAGCTGTGAAGCACCGGTCGGAGAGCCGGAAAAGTTTAGAGAATTACTCAAAGATTTCCCCGGATATGCGCGATAATGACGGCTTGTGATGTTTAAAAGTATTGGTTAAATTTGCCGGTATAAATTATCCAAAAAAATTACTGTGAAGAAAAGCGGGATATGGTATCTAGCCGCATATAATATCGGAGGAAGACAATGAGTATTATTCAGGATATTTTCAGCGGCTCGCCTTTCGGCCATCTTGTCGAGCATACCAAGAAGGTCCATGAATGTGTTGAAGTGATCAGACCGATCATGGAAGCCTTGATCCATGAGAATTATCTGGAGCTCCATAATCTCCAGGACAAGGTTTCAAAACTGGAATATGAAGCCGATCTGCTCAAGCAGGAGATCCGGGATCGCCTGCCGCGCCGATTCTTTCTGCCGGTTGACCGGACCGAACTGGATAGTTTTCTGCGCTGTCAGGACAAGATCGCCGACCGGGTTGAGGATCTCGCCGTCATTCTGACCATCCGTGACACCAAGATCCATCCTGATCTGGTGGATGGTTTCATGGAATTTGTTGATCAGATCTTCCAGGTTACCGGCAACCTTCTTAATGCCGCGATTGAGCTGAACAATCTGGCCGAGGTTTCATTCGGTGGCGCTGAAGCGGTTGTAGTTCTTGATTTGATCGAACGCCTAAGCGAAGAAGAGTGGCGGGCCGATCGTCTGGCCCGTCGTCTTTCCAAAAAGATCTATGGCCTGGAAAGCAAGGTAAGCCCGATCGATATCATTTTCTACGAAAAGATCCTTCTTGCCCTGGGTTCTATTGCCAACGAAGCGGAAAATGCCGGTGATATGCTGCGCATGATGATCGTTAAATAAGCAACTCTGCAGATGGTCTAAAACCTCCCGGGAATTAAGAACATGGACATGAATACAGCGGTTATCGTCGTAGTGGCCCTGCTGGGCCTTTATATGGCCTGGAATATCGGGGCCAACGATGTTGCTAATTCGATGGCTGATGCGGTAGGGTCCAGGGCTCTTTCCGTCAAGCAGGCCGTAATTCTGGCCGGGATCTGTGAGTTCGCCGGTGCGGTCCTGGTCGGGTCCCATGTTACGGATACGGTGCGCAAGGGGATCGTCGATCCCATGGTTCTGGCCTCGATGCCCGGTCTGCAGCCAGGCGAGGCAGCCGCCCTGATCGTTATCGGCATGACCGGCGCCCTTTTGTCGGCAGCTTTCTGGCTGCATTTTTCCTCGACTGTCGGGATGCCGGTTTCCACCACCCATTCAATTGTCGGGGCGGTGGCCGGTTTCGGGGTTGTTGCGGCCGGCATTAACGCGGTTAACTGGGTGAAAATGAGCCAGATAGTCGCGAGCTGGTTCATTTCTCCGATTGCCGGCGGGATCATCGCCTTCGTTTTTTTCAAGTTTATCATTAAATATATTCTCGGCCAGGAACGCCCGGCCAAAGCGGCGGTGTTTTTTGTGCCGGTTATTGTCTTTATTGTCAGCGCCACGGTTATTCTGGCCACTGTTTATAAAGGCCTCAAGCATGTCACCGGTAATATGCCGTGGCTGACCGACAATGTGACCTTGCTCATCGCTCTGCTGGTAAGTGTCTTTTTTGCGGTAGCTTCCAGGGTCTGGGTGAAAAAAACCTTGGCCGGCAAGGAACATCTGCCCATTTCCGGGCAGCTCGAAGAGGTCGAAAGGGTATTTGTGCCCCTGGTCATTATCAGCTCCTGTTCGGTCGCTTTTGCCCATGGCGCCAATGATGTGGCCAACTCGATCGGTCCCCTGGCGGCGGTTGTCCATATTATCCAGAACGGGACCATTGAGATGAAAGTCCCGGTGCCGATGTGGATCCTGGTCCTTGGTGGTACCGGTATTGTTCTCGGTCTGGCCACCTATGGTCACCGGGTCATGCAAACGGTGGGCACCAAGATCACCGAGATCACTCCTTCCCGCGGAGTGGCGGCCGATGTCGCGGCAACCTTGACGGTTCTGGTCTGTACCAGGATGAGTCTGCCGGTTTCGACCACTCATACCCTGGTCGGGGCGATAATGGGTATTGGTCTGGCTCGCGGTCTCAGCGGTATCAATCGGACTGTGGCCAGGAAGATCTTTACTTCTTGGCTGGTGACGGTGCCGGCGGCGGCACTCCTGTCGATGCTCCTTTTTGCGATCGGCCGCGCCCTGTTCCTGGACAAGGTTATCCTCCTGATCAAAGTCGTCTCTGGGTGATATTGGCGATCCGGCCAATATTCGGCGTCGTTGAGATGTCCAGCATACCTAAATGTATGGCTGAACATCTCACTCCTTGTCTATTGGCCGGCTTGCCAATATCACCTTTCTTGCCTCCCCTTCCCTGGCAGTTTGCCTAAATGTATGGCTGAACACCTCACTCCTTGTCTATTGGCCGGCTTGCCAATATCACCTTTATTACCTCTCTCCCCTTGCAGCTTGCCTCGATTAACAGATTTTTTGTCAATCTACTCTGGCAACGGTTAAGACCTGGACCTGTCTGGCGCCGGCTTTCTTTAAAACCCTGGCGCATTCACTGACCGTGGTGCCGGTGGTGAAGACGTCATCGATCAACAGCACTCTTCTGTTTTTAACCACTTTTTTGTCTATCACCTGAAAGGCGTTTTTCAGGTTCCGACGCCTTTCCTTGCCGTTCATTCCGGTTTGCGGGGAGGTGTGTCGTTTTCTCTGCAGGGTTGTGAAGTTGATCCGTTGGCGGTCTTCCGGGTAAAAGGCGCGGGCCAGCAACAGGGCCTGGTTGAATCCCCTCTGCCGCAGACGGGTGACATGGAGGGGCACCGGGATGATCAGCTCCGGTCGGCCAAGATCCTTGCGGGTGGGGTGAGAGGCAAAGATGTTCCGGAAGCTTTTCAGGGGGGTGGTGCGGCCATGATATTTGAAATCGGAGATGATTTTGGTGACCGGCGGTTGGTATCTGAGCAGGGCCCGGGCCAGATCAAAATGGTAACTGTCTGTCAGGCAGAGTTCACATAAGTGGTCGTTACCGGCCGCGTTCTGAAACTGGCGACCGCAGCAGGAGCAGAGGGGGCTGGTGACCGATTCAACCAGCACCAGGCAGTCGGGGCAGAGCATTACATCGCTGCCTGCGAGCGGCGCATTGCCACAGGCCAGGCAGCTTGAAGGGAAAAGCAATTCCAGCAGAGTGCTTAGCATGTT
>CBDVDF010000073.1:0-7071 GCA_965372675.1 uncultured Desulfobacterales bacterium | reverse complement strand
CCGGATAAGTTTATTGAACACAGTTCAAGTGCATCAAGTTGGTCGGGGTTTTTCTCTACGGTTTCTGGATTCTCCTCCACCAGTTGGATATCCGTTCTGAAGAATATCCCTTGGTCAGGATCAAATATATCTATCTGTTGCTGTTGATTCCCCTGATCATCGTCGATATTGTCCTGCAGACCCTCTATATCGCCAATCTTGAGCCGGATATAATCACTTCCTGCTGCGCGGTGGTCTTCAGTGACGCGACAGGGGAGGGGAGTAACCTGCTAGGCAGCCTGCCCCAATCCGTCATGCTGCCTCTCTATTACGGCACGATGGTGTGTCTGGTCTTTTTTTCGTTATGGATGACGGGACGACTGCCGGGCCGCAGGTTTGCAACCTCCGGGGCCAAGAGCTGGCTCTCTTATTGTTTTGCGGCGGCCTGGTTGTGGTTTCTGCTCCTCTCTCTGCTGGTGATCACCGCGGTTATTTCATCGTATATCTATGCCATGCCGTTCCATCGTTGTCCGTTCTGTATAATCAAACCCGAATATCATTATATCGGCCTGTTTATCTATCTGGCCCTGATCGGCGGCTCTTTCTTCGGAATTTCTGTGGCCCTGGCAGAGCTATTGGGGCGGCGTCCCAGCTTGCAGGCAATAGCCAAAGACTACCGGCGGCTGGCCGTCAACTTATCTCTGATCATGCTGTTGATCCTGGCCATCCTCTCCTCCTATCACTATCTGATCTACATGATCTTTGGTGGCGAGACCTGAGGCGGACGCTAAAAGCCCTTGCTGTTCAACCGCGAATATAATTATATCAGTAGAGCGATTAATAGATCATTTGATAAAGAATCGGTAATGCAAGGAGGGAGGGGTTATGGATATTTTTTGCGAGAAATGTCAGCAAAATGTCGGAAAGATCGCCGACGAAAAAATACCGGTCGGCAAAAAGGTCAGTATCAGTTGCCCGAAATGCGGCGACAAGATCTACTTCGCCCGGCCGGCCGAGATGTCTGTCTCTGCGGCATCGGCCCCGACCAGCACAGAGAAGACGCCAGAGGTCAATACCTCGACTACTGCTGGTGATCCGGAAGGGTATGATTTTGCTATTATGGATATTATCCGTGAAGCCTGGGAGAAGACCAGCGGCGTAAAAGGGACGCTGTGGGGCGGTTTGATCATTATGTTCCTGATCATCCTGGCCCTCTCTACAGTTATGGTTATCCTGGTCAGTTTTTCCGGAGGCGGCAGCGCTGCCGCTGCTTTAAGTATGGCGATGCAGATGACCGTTACCGTTGCCATGTACCCGCTGATGACCGGGGTGATCATGATCGGTATCCGCAGGGCGGTCGACCTGGAGGTCGATTACAAGATGGTTTTCGGTTATTTCGGCTATCTGTTACCGATCATCATTTCCGCAGTTCTGACCAGTATTATGACCAGCCTCGGTTTTCTGCTGCTGATCATTCCCGGCATTTACCTGAGCCTTGCTTATGTTATGGTCTGGCCACTTATAGTTGAAAGGGAGATGACGCCCTGGCAGGCCATGGAGACTTCACGCAAGGCCATCCACCGCAAATGGTTCAAGGTGTTCGGGCTCTACTTTGTTACCGGCCTGATTGTCAGTATCAGTGCGATCCCTTTCGGCATCGGCCTGATCTGGACCATGCCGATGTCGGTGATGGTAACAGGGGTCCTCTACCGGGATATCTTCGGAGTGTCTGCCAAGGCATGATCTTTTTCGATGGCTGAATCTCCGGTTACCAGTAGCTTTCTGAGATCTGTACCACACAGTCCCGGCGTTTATCTGATCAAAGACGCGGGCGGCCGGATGCTCTATGTCGGCAAGGCCCGCGACCTGCGCCAGCGCCTCGCCTCTTACCGGGGGGCGGAGGCCCGGAAATTCTCCAAGACGGCCGTAATGCTGAAAAAAGCGGTCACTGTCGAAACGATCCTTACCGCGACCGAGAAAGAGGCTCTGATCCTGGAAGCCTCCCTGATCAAGAAGCACAAACCCCGTTACAATATCATCCTCCGGGATGACAAAAACTATCCCTACATCAAGGTTACCGTTAACGAGAGCTGGCCCCGGCTGGTGGTCAGCCGTCGGCGCCGCAAAGACGGGGCCCGTTATTTCGGACCATATTCGGCAGCCTCGGCGATGCGTGAAACCTTGACTCTGGTCAGGGAACTGTTTCCCCTGCGGACCTGCAAAGGAACCAGCCTCAAAAATAGGACCAGGCCGTGTCTTAATCATCAGATGGGCAAGTGCCTGGCTCCCTGCTGCGGTCTGGCCGACCGGCAGGAGTACCTGGAGAATGTCGGCAAGATAATTCGGGTGCTGGAGGGGCATCGCCGCGAACGGACTGGCTGGCTTGAGAAAAAGATGCGTTCGGCCGCTGCCGGCCAGGAATTTGAAAAAGCGGCCCATTTTCGTGATCGGCTCTCCTCCCTTAACAAAACCTTGGAAAAACAGGTGATAGCGGCAGGCCATCATCGTGACCAGGACATTTTCGGTCTGGTCCGCCAGGGGCTGGCGGCGGCGGTATCGGTGGTCTTTGTCCGTGATGGCCTGGTCAGCGGCCAGCAGTCATATTTCTTTGAATCACCGCTCGGGGATGAGGTTGAGATCCTTGGCGAATGTCTGGGCCAGTTTTACGGTGAGGATCGCTATGTGCCGGCGGAAATCCTCCTCAGTCACAAACTGGCCAACTACGAACTATTGGAAGAGTGGCTGACCGAACAGCGAGGTGCGATGGTGCGTCTGAAGACGCCGCAGCGTGGTAATTCCGCCGAACTGGTCCAAATGGCGATCAGGAACGCCGAGCAGGTCTTTGCCGATGAGGATAAGAAGGAGCGTTCCCGGCGGGCCTTGCTGAAAGCGGTGGCCGGGGCCTTGAAGCTGTCCGGGTTGCCGCGGGTGGTTGAATGTCTGGATATTTCCAATATCGGCGGTAAACAGGCGGTTGGCTCCTTGGTCTGTTTCAAGGACGGGGAACCGTTTAAAAAAGGCTATCGTCATTATCGGATCAGGGGCGGAGACACCCCTGATGACTACGGGATGATCCGGGAGGTCCTGATTCGTCGTCTTGAGCCCGGTAAAGCCGGGAAGATGCCGGATCTGCTGCTGATCGACGGGGGCAAGGGGCAGCTTAACATCGCCGTTGAAGTTCTCAGGGAAAGTGGCCGGGAAGGGCAGATAGAACTTGCCGCTCTCGCCAAGGAAAAAGAAGATGAAGGCGAAAAACTTTTCAGGCCCGGCCGGAAAAACCCCTTAAAGCTGCCGGTTCATTCGCCGGTGCTGCTTTTCCTGATGAAGGTGCGGGATGAGTCCCATCGCTTCGGGATCACCTTTCACCGTCGCCTGCGGCGCAAAGACACCCTGAAGTCGGAACTGGACAAGGTGCCAGGTATCGGTCCGGCCCGACGTCGTGTTCTGCTGAAGACCTTTGGCAGTATTAAAAGGATCAGGACGGCAACGGTTGAGGAACTGGCCGCTGCTGACGGTATTGGCCCCGAACTGGCCCAAGTGATCTTTGATGGGATGAAGTGAAAAGAGAATATCGAATATTGAACAGGTAAGCGTAGACTCCGAGGAATCTCGAACCGCAGAAGTTGATTGTCGTTCCTTCTGCATTCTACATTCCTTGTTCTGCGGTTCTGCGGTTCGCTGTGTAATCTGTTCAATATTCCTTGTTCTGCCGCTCTGCGGATTATCTTTTCTTGCCCGTCATTTTCCTTGTGTGCTTAGCTATTATTAGTATTGCATTTTGGGGGGCAAAAAATTAAGATGCTCCTTTGTTTTTGTGGCCCGTCCTCAGCAAACGGCGGGCTGGCATTCAATAATATCCATTTCTTTTCATGGTTTCTCAGGAGTTATTACCGCGATGTGGGAATATACTGACGAAGTTAAAGATCATTTCCTTAACCCCAAGAATGTTGGTGAGGTTGAAAATGCCAATGCCATCGGTGAGGTCGGCTCTCTGTCCTGTGGCGATGCCCTGACCCTGACCATGATGGTCGATGATAAAGAGATCATCACCGAGGCCAAGTTCAAGACCTTTGGTTGTGCCAGTGCCATTGCCTCTTCTTCGGTATTGACCGAAATGGTCAAGGGAATGAGCATTGCCGAGGCTGCCAACGTATCTAACGAAGATATCGCCGAGGCCTTGGGCGGCTTGCCGAAAGAGAAAATGCACTGTTCTGTCATGGGTCGTGAGGCCCTGGAAGCGGCTATCGCCAACTATCGTGGCATTATCCTGCCGATGGCCGAGGGCGAGGTGGTCTGCGAGTGTTTCGGGGTTACCGATCTCGAGGTAAAAAGGGCCATTCAGGAAAGTAATTTACAGACGGTCGAGGAGATAACCAACTTCACCAAGGCCGGTGGTGGTTGCGGTAAGTGCCATGACCGTCTAGAAGAATTGATCAAAGAGGTCAGGAAAGATGTCGTTCAGCCCGTGATCCCCGACCAGAGACCAAAACGCCTTACCAACATCCAGAAGATCAAGATGATCGAGGATGTCCTGGAAAGGGAGGTCAGGCCGACCCTGCGCAAGGATGGCGGTGATATCGAACTGATCGATGTCGATGGCGATTTCGTCACGGTTTCCCTGCGGGGCGCCTGCGTCAGTTGTCTTAAATCACAGACTACCCTGAAAGAATATGTTGAGAAGAAGCTGCGGGAGCAGGTTCTTGAGACTCTGGTAGTCGAGGAGGACAAGGCATGATCTCCGAAACGACCGAAAGAATTGTATATATGGATAATAACGCCACCACCAAAGTAGCTCCCGAGGTGGTGACAGAGATGATGCCGTATTTTTCGGACTATTATGGCAATCCCTCCAGCATGCATACCTTCGGCGGCCAGGTGGGCAGCAAGGTTGCCGAGGCCCGGCAGAAGATCGCTTCCTTGATCGGCGCCACCCCCGATGAGCTGATCTTTACCAGTTGCGGCACAGAGAGTGATTCCACCGCCATTTTATCCGCCCTGCAGGCTTTGCCGGAAAAACGGCATATCGTTACTACCAGGGTTGAACATCCGGCCGTCAAGCATCTTTGTGAGAATCTCGATAAATTGACCGGCCATAAGCATAAAGTAACTCAGCTGATGGTTGAAAGCGATGGCACTATTGACCTGCAGAAGTACGAGGAAAGCCTGACCGACGAAACTGCCATCGTCAGTATCATGTGGGCCAACAACGAGACCGGGGTGATCTTCCCGATCGAAAAGATGGTAGCCCTTGCCAAAGAGCGGGGCATCCTCTTTCATACCGATGCGGTGCAGGCGGTTGGCAAGATCCCGATCAACCTGGCCGAGGTGCCGGTGGACTTCCTGTCGATATCCGGCCATAAACTCCACGCCGCCAAGGGTGTTGGCGTTCTTTACGTCCGGAAGGGGACTCCCTTTGTACCTTTCCTGATCGGTGGTCACCAGGAAGGCGGTCGCCGGGGCGGGACCGAGAATGTTGCCTCCATTATCGGCCTGGGCAAGGCCTGTGAACTGGCCGCGGCCCAGATGGATGACGAGAATACCCGGGTCCGCGCTCTCCGTGACCGTCTTGAAGAAGCGCTGATGAAAACTATTCCCCGGTCGTTGCTCAATGGTCACAAGACCGACCGATTGCCCAATACCACTAATATCAGCTTTGAGTTTGTCGAGGGTGAGTCCATTCTGCTTCACCTGGACCGTTTCGGGATCTGTGCTTCTTCCGGTTCGGCCTGTACCTCCGGCTCCCTGGAGCCTTCGCATGTTTTAAGGGCGATGGGGGTACCGTTTACGGCCGCCCATGGTTCAATCCGCTTCAGCCTCAGTGTTTATAACACTGAGGAAGATGTCGATTATATAATTGAGCACCTGCCGCCGATCATCGCTGATCTACGGGCCATGTCACCATTCTGGAAAGATGCGATGATGAAAGAGGCTGAAACAAAATAAGTATTCAGCATTCAGCATTCAGCATGTGGTAGTTTTTTTACCGTATTCTGACTCCTGTTTCCTGAATTCTGAGTTCTAAAAATCAGGGGAGAGATATGAAAGTTATTCCGGCATCTTTTGAGATCCAGGACGATCTTGACTGCCAATCGCTGGCCGTCCGGATCGAGGCCTGCGGGCGGATCTGTTACAAAAGCGAAGATAAAATTGAAGCCGGCTCTACTGAACCTTTCATTGAAAAGATATTAAAGCATGGCCATAACTCTGTGGCTGAAATGGCTGTTATTACGCTTAAAATCACAATTGACACTGAAACATTGGCGACCAAGTTTTTTAACTGTCAGCCTAAATTCGTTCAGGTCGATCGGCCTGCTAAAAATGAATTGATGATGACCGCCAGCGTGCGGACCTACCGTGAACTTTATAAAGAACACGGTAATGTCAAACTGATCAAGGCGATCACCGGTTATCTGGCGGCAAGGCACCCGCTCTTTTTTAAGGACATTGTTCCTGCACGGGGGGTGACGCCGCAATCCGGGGTCATTGTTGAAAAGGTCTCTCTGGAAGAGGTTGATCAATTCCCGGTTGATCTTCTGGCCCGGCATCGCTATGTGGGAGTCAAGTTCTATACCAATCGGGCCGTCACCCATGAGATCGTCCGCCACCGTCCCTGTTCATTTCTCCAGGAAAGCCAGCGTTATTGCCGTTACAGTGAGGATAAGTTCGATTCCCAGGTCACTTTCATCAAGCCGATGTTCTACGAAGAGGGCAGCGATGAATATAAACTCTGGGAGAAGGCCATGGAAGATACCGAGAAGATCTACCTGAAGCTTCTCGAGACCTCTACCCCTCAGGCCGCCCGGACCGTACTGCCCAACTCCTGCAAGACGGAGATCATCGTTTACTGCAACCTTCTGGAGTGGCTGCATATCTTCAGATTAAGGACCACTAAAGCCGCCGAACCTTCGATGCGAGAGGTGATGATCCCGCTGATGAACGAGTTCGCCGACCGATTTCCTTCGGTATTCGTTGATCTTAAAGTCTGATAAATCTTTGACCTGATAGATGTTTAAGGGTTTTTGTCTGGCGATTTGGTTAATCAGCTGATTTCTGTTAGATTAGCGGTCTTGTTATTTGTTATGCAACCGGATT
>CBDVDF010000072.1:0-7082 GCA_965372675.1 uncultured Desulfobacterales bacterium | reverse complement strand
ATTTTAATGTCGCTCATCTCTTCCTCCTCCAAACAGGTTTTTTATTACCGGCAGGACCAATGTGGGCTCTTCCGGAAAGTGAAAACGAATTTCAATGCAAAAAAAATTTCTACCAAGATTAAGGGGGCATGTCAAGTTGTAAATGAATGATTATTCATTGCTGCTGACCTCCTTTAATCAGCTTTAAACCTAGGCTGTAAAAGTGAAGCTATTACAAAGCGTAATGATAATCTCTATCACATTGTGGCAGGCTTTGTCCTTGGTGCTTGACAATCCTCGCAACCATCGGTTAAAGGAAATTGTTAGTAGTTCGTAATGGCTGGTTTCTGCAGACACAGATGTTTCAGGGGGATGTCAGTATTTCAATTAGTTCACTGGTTAAAACTGTTAAATAAAATAAATAAGCCGGAGGTGAGAGATGAGTGAAGGAAGTGTGGTAGGTAAAAAATTTAAAGAGCTGTATAAGCTGATGTGCCAGGATGAGTGGAATCCCTACCTGGTGGGGATACTTATCGCATTTTTCAGTGTCCTGATGCTTGCCTGGATGCGCCCCTGGGGGGCGGTTGGAGCTATCCGGAATTGGGGCGACTGGATCATATACGGTCTGGGAATGAATCCGTTTGAAATGTTTGAAGACGGAGCTCCCAAGCACTTCCTTAAGGCTTCCGGATCTATTATCGGGGTCGGATTTATCGCCGGTGCTTTCCTTTCCGCCAATCTTGGCAATCAGTTTGCTCTGCGGATCCCGCCGATGCGTGAGCTTGCCAAAGCAGTTATTGCCGGTATCCTGATGGGTGTGGGTGCTGCTCTGGCCGGTGGTTGTAACGTAGGTGGTTTTTATAACGCTATCGGCAACCTCTCTGCCCACGGTTTCGCGATGATGCTGGGCCTGGTTCTCGGTGCGGTAGCTGGTCTCAAGGCCCTTTACTGGGAGATGGAGAATGTCTCCTGGGGGGCAGGTGGAGCCAAGACCATCGAATTTCCTTTTGCTCTGCAGGTTATCCTAGGACTGCTGGCTTTGAGTGGTCTGCTCTGCGGCGCCTATAACTATGCGGCCAGTGAAAGCGATTATCTGGCAAAAATGGGCGGCATTCTGCTGATCTCGGCTGCGCTCGGTTATGCTATGCAGCGCGGTCGCTGGTGTATGATCCAGGGCTTCCGTGAGCCGCACATGACTGGTGACTGCACCCTGGCCAAATCTGTGGCTCTCAGTGTCCTGCTCCTTGCTGTCGGTATTACGGTGATCAAGGCCGCAGGCCTGCAGGATGTGGCGCATTATGTCCGTGGCACCTTCGGTTGGGGTGGTGTGGTCGGTGGCTTCATCTTTGGTCTGGGCGCGATGTTTGCCGGTGGTTGCGGAACCGGCACCCTCTGGCGGGTCGGTGAAGGCCAGCTTAAGCTCTGGCTGGTGGTGCCTTTCTTTGGCGTCTCCAATTCCCTGATGACCGCCTGGTTCAAAATGAGCGATGTTGAGGGGAAGGAAGACTGGATGGAAGAGGGGATCACCAATTCCGGACAACTCGGTGAGTTCGTCTATATGCCGGATACCTTCCTGGGTTATGGCGGCACCCTGATCCTGATCACCCTGGCCATGGCGGCCTGGTATCTGGTGGTTAAATGGAATGAAGATTCCAACAAGCTGATCGTTCCCATGTGATCGATCCGGGAATATCAGTTGCCGGTTAAATCGGCCTGAATAAGCGCACTTCGGATTTTCCGGGGTGCGTTTTTTGTTGGCAGAGAAAAAACAGCTTGACTGAGAGCCTGCTGCAGTCATAGCCTATACAAAATATTTACTTCTACAAAGGTTAGAATTCGAGATGGTCGAAACGGTTTCAGGCTTACGGCAGCAGGTGGCTATTCCCACCGACAAACTGCTCCAGCCGGGTGAAAAAGTCTACATAGTAGATGATGATCCGGCGATCCGGGAGCCACTCGGCCTTTTTCTTGAAGACCAGGGATTGGCTGTAGCCGAGGTAGGCAAGGCAGAGGAATTCCTCCAGGAACTGCAAAAGGATGATGCCGCCCTGGTCCTGCTTGATATCGGGCTCCCCGATATCGATGGCCGGACCCTGTTGCCGCAGATCGTCAAATCCCATCCTGATCTGGCCGTAGTAATGCTGACCGGGGTTGCTGATCTCAAGGTGGCGATGGAATGCATCCGGGATGGCGCTGATGATTATCTCCCTAAACCGGTCCAGTTCGATGAGATTCTCTTTGTAGTCAAAAGGGCGCTTGAAAAGCGGCGCCTTATCCTCGAGAATCGCCAATACCACGAAGAACTGGAAAAAGCCAATTTCCGGATCAATGTCCTGCACCAATTGGCCGTCAAGATGAATACGGCCTATCTGACTGCGGTTGAGCTGGATGACATCCTGCAGGCTATCCTGGTTGGGATAACGGCCAATGAAGGGTTGAAATTTAACCGTGCTTTCCTGGTAATGTTCGAAGAGGACCAGCAATTCCTCAGGGGCAGGATGGCCATCGGGCCAGGCAGTCAGGAGGAGGCCGGTCAGATCTGGTCAGAGATGCAAGGTAGATCGATGAGTTTCATGGACATTGTTCGTGATATCCGTGAGACCCTCAATAATGAGGATAATGAGGTAAACCGGATCGCCCGCTCCCTGGTGGTTTCAATCGATGACCGCCGGCATATCCTGATAAAATCTGCCCGGGAACGACGGAGCATCAAGGTATTCAGAGAAAATGGCTGTGTGCCGGTGGCGCTGGAAAGGCGTATGCCGATCATTAAAGAAAAAGATTCCCGGCCTGAGGTGGTTGAACGCCGGGAGGTAGATGACGATGAGCAGTTATCTGTGCCGACCGGGCTTATTGAAACGTTGCGGGTGGATGAATTCGTGGTTGTGCCGCTTTTTTCTCCCGGGCGCTCCTTCGGGGTGATCATTGCCGACAATTTTGTCACCGGCCGACCGATCAGTGATGATCATATAAATTCCCTGGAGCTTTTCGCCAGCCAGGCCAGCCTGGCCATCGAGCACAGCCATCTTTATCGTGACCAGGAGAAAAAGATCGATGAACTGGAGGCGCTTACCGAAGAGTTGGAGAACAGCAAGAACCTTCTGGTCGAGGCGGAGCGGTTTTCCACTCTGGGTCAGATGTCAGCGCAGTTGGTCCATTCGATCCGCAACCCGATAACTTCGATCGGTGGCATGGCCAGGATCCTGATCAGGAAGTCCGCAACCGATGAACAGAAAAGGTTTCTTGAGGTGATAAGCAAGGAAACAGCCCGCCTCGATAAGATCCTGGATGATCTCAACAGCTTCACCGATCAGTTCAAGGAAATTGAACGGCAGCCGATCCCTCTTTGCGATATGCTGCGCAAGACCTTGTTCCTGGTCCAGCCGGAAATGGCCAGGCAGAATATTGAATACCAGCTCGATTGCCCGGATGAAGAAATGGAGATCAACGCGGATCTGAAAAATCTGCGGCAGATGTTCTTGCATCTCTTCAGGAACGGCATCGAGGCGATGCCCAACGGTGGGCAGCTTGAAGTAGTGGTGGAGCGGGGTGCTGAAATGATCAGCATTGCAACCAGGGATACCGGAGAAGGTATGCCTGAAGATTTTCTCGAAAAAGCCAAGGATCCTTTCTTCACCACCAAGACTTATGGTACCGGTATGGGTTTGACCATGGTTGACAATGTTGTAAAAACCCACGGTGGTACATTTGAAATGATGAAGCGGGATACAGGCGGTTTGCAGGTCCTGGTCCATCTCCCCGTTTCACTGCTTATCGGCAAAGATTAAGGCTACTGTCGTAAGTTACTCCGTCGCCCGATCTTCTTCCGGTGGCTTCCCCCTCAGCCAGGATGCCATAGTGCCGGCTAGGCCGATTACCGCTGCTGCCTGTAACGCTCCCCGGAAAGCCCTGATGAATTGCGGGCCGTATTCCGGCCGAAAATCCTTCATGTCCAGACCATTGGTGGTTTTTGCGAAAATGATCGAAAAGATCAGGGTCGCCAGGGCAATGCCCAGCAACATGCCCAGATTCCTGGAGGTGGCGAGCAGGGCCGCGGCGCTGCCGGCCCTGCGGGCGACAGTGCTGCCCAGAACGGCGGCGCTGTTCGGAGAGAGGAACAGGGCCTGGCCGGAACCGGTCAGGGCCAGGCAGGCGGCAATAGAGAGTATGGTGCTGTCGGTAGTGATGGAGGATAACAGAAAAATGCCGGTTGTTGAGATCACCAGGCCAGCGGTGGCGATGAGCCTTTTTTCGAAATGATCTGCCAGCCAGCCGGCCAGCGGTGATGTAAGCATAATAGAGGCCGGCAGCGACATCATTACCAGACCGGTCAGGGAAGGGGGCATGCCCATGAGGCGGTCAAGGTAGAAAGGGGTGAGGATGATCGCCGAGAACAGGGTGGAGAAAGAAAGTATTGCGCTGGTGATGCCCAGGCTGAAAAATCTTGAGTGGAAGAGCTCCAGCGGCAGCTGCGGGTGAAGAGTGTTCTTTTCTACCGCAATGAAAACGGCGACCAAGCAAACGGCGGCCAGGATCAGGGCTGCGGTAGTGGTTTTTGGCAGGTCTATTTCAGTGGCATGGGTCAGGATAATACTGATCAGGCAGAGGGCTGCTGCCCACAATATCGCCCCTGACCAGTCTATCGCTCCTCCTCCGGCCGGTCGGCTCATGGGCAGGAACCTGAAGGCCAGGAATGAGAAGATCAGGCCGATCGGGACGGTAATGAAGAACATCGACCGCCATGAGAAGAATTCGACCAGGAAGCCGCCCAGCGATGGCCCCGACATCAGGCCAAAAGATACTGCCACACCGATAAGCCCCATGGTGCGGCCCAGTTGTTCGTGGGGAAAGCTTTCCTTGACGATGGCCGGACCGGTTGACATCATCATTGATGCGCCCAGGGCCTGAAAAAATCGGGAACCGATCAGCAGGGCAAGGCTCGTAGAAACAGTGCAGGCCAGGGAGCCCAGGGCGAAGACCATCATGCCGCTCCCGTAGACCCGTCCGCGACCGAAGCGGTCCCCCAGGTGGCCCCAGAAGAGCAGGCTGGAGGTTATGGTCAGCAGATAGATAAGCACCACCCACTGGGTATTGGCCATTGGGCTATGGAACTCCTCCATGATCGTCGGCAGCGCGATATTGACCATGCTGCTGTCGAGGGTGGACATGAAAACCCCCGTGGCGACGATCAGAAATTTCTTCCACTTATTCTCGTATTTGCTCAAGGCTGGCCCTTTCATAGGGAGGAATATTATAGAGCCATAAGAGCAGGGCCAGCGTCCTGAGTAAATGTCTCTGGAGAGGAGTGTGAACCTGGCCCCGGTCAAAAACGGTTGCCAGGTCCCTGGTTGAGGCAGAAAAGGGCCGAAGCAGCGTGCGGGGGGCGTTCAATCCCAGCTGTTCACATCGGCATCCGTATCTTCCCCTCCTGGTTTGTTGTCGGCTCCGAGAGAGTAAATGTCGACGTCGCCATGCTCACCTGGGGACTGAAAGAGGTAAGAGTGTTTCCAAGGGTCAAGGGGGATCTTGTTCTTTCTGAGGTATGGCCCGGCCCAGCCGTCGGCGCCGGGATCGGAGATCAGGGCCTCCAGGCCTTCCTGTTGGGAAGGATATGAACCGACATCGAGCCGATAGGCATCCAGGGCGGTCATCAGCATCTCGATCTGCGTTTTGGCGGTCTTTTGTTCCGCTTTGCCGAGCTGGCCGATGAATTTGGGGCCGACCAGGCCAACCATTAAGCCGATGATGACCATCACGATCATGATCTCGATCAGGGAGAAACCGCGGTTATTTCGTAAAGCGTTTTTCATTGCTGACTACCTCTTTCTGTTGCGGCGTCGTCTTTTCTGGTATTTGTTGACGGCGCGGTTGTGTTCGGCAAGTGATCTGGAAAAATAATGTGAACCATCGTTTTTTGAAACAAAATAATAATAAGTTCCGGCAGCCGGGTGCATGATCGCCTGGATCGCTGCCCGACCAGGATTGGCGATGGGGCCCGGCGGCAGACCTCTTATGACATAGGTGTTGTAAGGAGTCGCTTCCCTGAGATGGGCCCTGGTCAGGTTGCCATCGAAGTTTTTTATCCCGTAAATGACCGTAGGGTCGGTCTGCAGCTTCATCCTTTTGCGAAGACGGTTCAGGAAGACCCGGGCGATCAGCGGTCTTTCCAGGGCTTGGCCGGTCTCTTTTTCGACGATCGAGGCCAGGGTCAAGAGCTGGTGGACGTTGAGACCGGCTTTGGGTTGGCCCGAGATGGCGCCGGTCTCGGCCAGGACTTTCTGCATCTGGCCGACCATGGTCCTGATGATCGCCTCGGCGTCATGGCCGCCCCGTTCAAAGAGGTAGGTGTCCGGGAACAGGTAGCCTTCCAGTGAATCGACTTCCAGGCCGAGTTCGCGAATGAACTCTTTGCTGTTTGCCAGTTCAAGGAATAGGTTGGGATTAAGCCAGCCATCGCGGCCAAGCAGTTCGGCGATCTGCTTCAGGTTGACGCCTTCTGGGACGGTTATCGGGCGCTGGACCATCGAGCCCTTGTATAACTGCCGTAAAACCCGATAAGGGGTCAGCTCGCCAGTGAAAATGTACTCACCGGCCTTGAGGGATTTGGTGATCAGCATCAGCCTGGCGGTGAGCCGGAATCGGTGGTCCCGGGTGATGACTCCGCTCTTGATCAACTTTGTTTCAATCGCCGGCAGGAACAGGTCGGGCGGGATGATCACCGCGATCTCGCTATCCCTGGCCATCGGCCCCGGGGCCAGGATGTAGCCGCCAAGCCACAATATCAGCAACAAAGGCAGGATACCGCAGGCGAGGAGAAGGATTCGGGGCAGAATCCCGACGTTATGCTGGTCTTCGTTCAGCATCGGTCCCAGGCGGCAATGTTTGCAGGAGATCTGCTTGGCTTAAAAGACATGGGGGAAGACCTGGTCCATGCTTTTAACGGGGATGAATTTGAGCTGCTCCCTGAGGTCCTTCGGTATTTCCTCCAGGTCCTTTTTGTTCTCGGCTGGAATGATGATCGTCTTGATCCCTGCCCGCAGGGCGGCAAGGGCCTTTTCCCGCAGGCCGCCGATCGGCAGAATCCTGCCGCGCAGGGTGATCTC